>JAHIYU010000093.1 GCA_018814885.1 bacterium
CGTCGAGGCCACCACCGCGCGGCCCACCTCCTTCGTGCCGCGCACGGCGGCGGACAGGGGCCCGGCCCCGGTGCGCTGCCGCCGGTGGATCGATTCGAGCACCACTACGGCGTTGTCGACGAGCATGCCCACGCCCAGCATCAGGCCCATCATGGTCAGGATGTTGAGCGAGCGGCCCGAGAGGTAGAGGAAGACCGCGGTGCCCATCAGCGAAAGCGGTATGGCCACCGACACGACCGCGGTCATGCTCAAACGCCGCAGGAACAGGTAGAGCACGACCACCGCCAGCAGCGACCCGAGAAGCCCGCCCTGCAACAGGCTCTTCAGCGAATTGGTGATCTGCTCCGCCTGGTTGAAGAAGGAGAAGCTGCTGATGCCCTGCAGGGAGGGGTCGAGGTTGATCCGCGCCAGCTCGTCCTCGATGGCGCGGCAGACCTCGACAGTGTTGTAGCCCGAAGCCTTCTGGATCCAGAAGGCGACGGCCGGCTCGCCGTTGAGCCGACGGCCGTAGCTCAGGGCCGGCGCGCCGTAGACCACGTCGGCGACGTCCTGCAGCCGCAGGCCGCGGGTGTCGATGGCGAGTTCGCGCAGGTCGTCGATGCTGCTCAGGCCGCTGACCGTGCGCACGTCGTAGCGCAGGCCCTCGTCCGTGACGGTGCCGATCGTGAGCTCCACGTTGGCGGCGCCGAGGATGCGGAAGAGGTTGCTCACGTCCACGTTGTGCTCGAGGATCTTGTCGAAATCCAGGTAGATCGAGGCCTGGGTCGGCAGCACGCCGTCGATGTTGACGCGGCCCACCCCCGGGATGCGCTGCAGCGGCGCGATGATCTTCTGGTCCAGCAGGTCCCAGCTCTCCGACAGATCGCGTCCCTTGGCGGCGATGCGCCCCTCGATGATCGGTATGTCGTTGGTGTCGAAGGTGAGCAGCAGGATGTCGCGCACGTCCCCGGGCAGATCGGCGCGGATCTGGTCGATCTTCTCCTTGACCTCCATGCGCAGCAGGTTGACGTCCCGGCCCCAGTCGAATTCCACGCCCACGAAGGCCTGGTCCGCGTCGGAATAGCTGCTGAGCTCGCGCACCCCGCCCAGGGTGGCCAGGACCTCCTCGATGGGCAGCACGATCTCCTTCTCCACCTGGCTGGGGATGCCGTTGGGGTAGGGCACGATCACGCCGATGAAGGGGAACTCCACCCGCGGCAGGAAGTCGAGCGGCATCTTCCAGACCGAGACCGCGCCGAGCACCACCATGGTGAGCAGGACCATGGCCAGGGTGACCGGACGCCGCAGCGAGACGCGGGTGAGCCACATGTCAGGACTCCCCCCGCACCGTGCTCCCGGTCAGACGGACGCCCGCTACCGCCCGGCGCCGCACGCCGGCAGGCGCTTCCGCGCCCGGCGTGATCAGCGTGTAGACGACCGGCACGACCACCAGGGTCAGCAGCGTCGCGAGCAGCAGGCCCGAGATCACCGTCACCGCCAGCGGCGCCCGCAGCTCCGCGCCCTCGCCCAGGCCCAGGGCCATGGGCAGCAGGCCCAGCACCGTGGTCGCGGTGGTCATGACGATGGGCCGCAAGCGCTCCTGTCCCGCCTGCAGCACCGATTCGTAGAGACCCAGCCGGCGGCGCAGCTTGTTGATGCGGTCCACCAGCACGATGCCGTTGTTGACCACGATGCCCGCCAGCATGATCGCGCCGATCACCGTGATCACGCTCAACGCCGTGCCGGTAGCCTTGAGGCCGTAGACGGCGCCGATCAGGGCCAGGGGTACGGTGAACATGATGATGACCGGATGCACGAAGCTCTCGAACTGCGCCGCCATCACCAGGTAGACCAGGAACACCGCCAGCAGGATGGCCATCTGCAGCGAGCGGAAGGACTTCTGCATCTCCTCGTTCTGGCCGCCCAGGGACACGGAGATGTTCGCCGGCAACGAGAGGATGCGCAGGCGGCTCTCGATCTCCCGCGACACCGAGCCCAGGTCGCGGCCGGCGAGGTTGGCCGTCACGATGGCCACCCGCTTGCGCCCGAGACGGTGGATCTCGGACGGACCGCGCTCGACGCTGGTCGCCGCCACCGAGGAGAGGGTGATCGGAATGCCGGCGCGCTCGGCTATGATCAGGTCCTGCACCGCCTGCAGCGTGTTGCGCTGCTCGTCCTCGTTCAGCACGCGGATGTCGATGTGACGCTCCCTCTCGCGGATGCGGCTGGCGACGGTGCCGCGCACCTTGCCGCGCACCGTCTCCGAGACGTCCGACAGGGTGAGCCCGTAGCGGTTGAGCTTGTCCCGGTCGAAGGAGACGCGGACCTCCGGCGAACCGGGGACCATGCCCGGGCGCACGTCGCGCAGGCCGTCGATCATGACCATCTCGGCGGCGACGCGCGACGCGGTCTCCTGCAGGTCGTCGAGGTTGTAGCCGTAGACGTCCACCTCCACGGGCGCGTTGAAGCTGAACAGCGACTGGCGGCGCAGCTTCTGCGTGACGTCGGGATAGCGGGCGAGCACGGCGCGGACGCCCTCGAGTACCTGCTGTTCGCGTTCGCCGGTGGCCAGGTCCAGCTTGACGTGGATCTCGGCCCGGTTCTCCTTGCGGCGTTGCGCGCTGGTGTCGCCCTCGCGGCTGACGCCGACGTCGGAGGCCGTGAGCACGATGCCGTCCACGGTCGCCAGTTCCCGCTCGATGGCTGCCACCCTGGCGTTCGTGCGGCTCAACGGCGTGCCCTCGGGCAGCTCCAGGGCCAGCGTGAACTCGCCCTGGGCCAGGGGCGGTATCAGCTCGCTGCCGAGGGTCGGAAACAGCAGCACCGCGGCGGCGGCCAGCAGCACCACCAGCGCCAGCACGAGCCCGCGCCGCAACAACGCGCCGGCGAGCAGCCGGGAGTAGCCGTGCGCCAGCCGCGGCCACAGGACGCCGAAACCGGCCGTCAGCGGCGTCATGGCCCAGCCGGCCACCCTTCCCAGGATCCTGCCCAGCCGGTTCACCAGGGTCACGCAGAGCACGGGCAAGAACAGCACCACGCCCAGCAGGACCACGCGGAGGTACCACCGGAAATTGCGGCGTTCGCCGGCGAAACGGGTCCAGGCGAAGAGACGCCGGCGGAAGGCGAGCTTCTCGCCCGCGGGGCCGGAGCCGCCCGCACGTTCGTCCCGCGCGCCCCAGGCCGTCGCCATGGGCGTGAAGGTCAGCGCCACCACCAGGGACACGAAGAGGGAGAAGGTGACCGTCAGCGCCTGGTCGCGGAAGATCTGTCCGGCCACGCCGATCACCACGAAGACGATGGGCACGAAGACCGCCACCGTGGTGAGCGTCGAGGCGATCACGGCGGAAGCCACCTCGCCGGCGCCCGTGATGGTCTGGTCGGCCCGGGTCCTGGCGTCGGCGATCCCGCCCGCGGCGGCGCGATCGGCGTCCTCCCGCTTGCGGTGGATGGCCTCGAGCACCACGATGGAGTTGTCGACCAGCATGCCGACGCCCAGCGCCAGGCCGCCCAGCGACATCACGTTCAACGAGACGCCCCGGGTGTGCATCAGGATGAAGGTGGCGATGATGGAGATGGGGATCGACACGCCGATGATCATCGTGCTGCGGAAGTCGCGCAGGAAGACGAAGAGCACGAGCACGGCCAGCAGGCCGCCCAGCAGCGCGTTGTTGCGCACCTCCGAGATGGCCTTGTCGATGAAGACCGACTGGTCGAAGAGCACCTCGACATGCACCCCGGCGGGGAGCTGCTCGCGCGTCCGCTGCAGGTGGCGGCGCACGCGGGCGGCCATCTCCACGATGTTCTGGTCGCCTTCCTTGTAGACGGCGATCTCCACGCTCTCGCGGCCGTCCACGTGGGTGATGGTCGTGCGCTCGCGATGGGTGCGCCTGATGGTCGCCACGTCGCGCAGCTTCACGGGCTGCCCGTCGATCACGCTCACGGTGACCTCGCCGATGTCTTCCAGGTTCTCGAAGCGGCTCAGGGTGCGCACTATGTACTCGGCGTTGCGGTCGCGCAGGCGCCCGCCGGACGCGTTCACGTTCTCCTGGGCCAGCGCCCGGTTGACCGTGGCGATGGGGATGCCGAGGGCGGAGAGCCGCGCCTCGTCCACCTGCACCTGGATCTCCTCCTCGAGCCCGCCGGCCACCTTGGCCGCCGCGACGCCCTGCAGCGATTCGATCTCGCGCTTGAGCACGTCCTCGGCGATGTTGCGCAGCCTCACCTGCGGCATATCGCCCCACAGGCCGATGCGCAGCACCGGATCGAGGGACGGGTCGTACTTCAGGAGCAGGGAGGGCAGGGCGTCGTCGGGCGGCTGGACCATGTCGATCTTCTCGCGCACGTCGAGGGCCGCGTAGTCCATGTCGGTGCCCCAGTCGAACTCCAGGGTGATCTGGGACAGGCCGGCCTGGCTGATGGAATGGACCCGGCGCAGCCCCGGCACCACGCCGACGGCCTCCTCCAGCGGGCGGGTCACCAGGTTCTCCACGTCCACGGGCGTGGTGTTGGGAATCTCCGTCTGCAGCGTGAGACTGGGGTAGCGGATCTCTGGCAGCAGGCGCATGTCGAGCCGGCCCAGGGCGACCATGCCGAAGACCACCGCGGCGAGGGTGGCCATCCAGATGGTGACGGGATGTGTGACGGCGAAGCGGATGGCTCTCACGGACGATCTCCCCGGCTACTGGGTGGCGGACTGCGCGAGCTGGGTGTCCTCGCCGGCGATGGTCAGGGTATCGGCCGCGATGGCCGACGCCCAGCCGACCACGGCGGCGTTCAGGGCCTCGAAATGCGAGCCGGTCCGCAGGCCGCCCTGGCCCGCGACCACCACGAACGTCCCCTCCTCGACGCCGTCGAGGATCTCCACGTACCGCTCGTCGTAGAGACCGGCGTTGATCTCCACCTTGCGGACGGTGTCGGCTTCGGCGATGAAGACGCTGCGCAGCCCCCCCTCCTCGACCAGGGCCAGCTTGGGGATCGACAGGGCGTCGTTGTGGGTGTCGGTGGTGATGCGCACCTTCACGAAGCCGCCGGCGCGCACCATGTCGGCGCCGTCCTCGAGCAACAGGGTCAGGCGCACCGTGCTGGTGGCTGGATCGACCACGGGCGCCACCCTCTCCACGCGGGCCTCCAGGTCGCGGCCCACCGCGTCGGGAGTGATCAGCACGCGCTGCCCCGGCGACACCCTCAGGGCGATCTCCTCGGGCAGGTACACCTTGACGCGCATGGGCGAGAAGTCCGCGAGCGTGAACAGCGCCGCGGCGGCGTTGACCTGCTGTCCGAGGACGATCTTGCGGTCGGTCACCTGACCCGCGAAGGGCGCGCGGACGCGGGTCTCCTCCAGGGTGATGCGGGCCAGGTCGCGGTTGGTCTCTGCCAGCTCGAAGGCCGAGCGCACCACGTCGAATTCCTGGTCGCTGATCAGGCCCTCCTCCATCATGGACCGGGTGCGCTCGAGCCGGCGCCGCTCGTCCTCCAGCTTGAGCTCGGCCTGGCGCAGCTGGACCTTCTCGCGGTCGTTATCCAGCTCGGCGAGGATCCGCCCCTTCTCGACCCAGTCGCCTTCCTCCACATCGAGCACCTGCACGCGTCCCCGGGTCTTGGCCACCAGGTCCACGAGACGGTCCGCCTGCATAACCGACGCCGCCTTGTAGTAGGCGGCGATGGCCCGGCGCGACACCTGCGCCAGTTCCACCGGCACCGCCACGGTCTCCTCCTCCTTGTCCTTCTCGGCGTCGGCCGTTTCGACGTCCGCGGAATCGGCTGCCGCGGCCTGGGCGTCGGGCGCGTCCTTCCCGAACGGCAGTACGCCGGCCCGCCAGAGGGCGACGGCGGCCACGGCCAGGACGATCAGCACGGTCAGCGGGATCAGGATGCGTTTGCGGGTCATGGGGGTGCCCCTCCGGATAAATAGCGGATCGATGACGTTCACGGTGATCAAGGACGCAGACCGCGCCGGAAAGGTTGCATGGCGCCCAGAAGCCGGCGCTGTTGCCTCCGCGGCGACGAGTCCGTACAGTTCACCCCAGGACAACCCAGTCGGCAGACACCCCGCAGCACCCCCGACAGGAACACGCAGGAGCCGCCGCCCTATCCGGCGGCGGCGGGTTCTCCGGACCGGCAACTTCACGCGGTCTGACGCGATGAGCCCGCAGCGCCGCTTGGCGGCTCCTGCTCGGGAAATCCCGACGGTCTTCCGGAACCGGCTCCCGGAAACGGCCCGGCGGATCGTCCGTGCGCGGCAGGTGACACCGCGCCGCCGCGGTGCTAGCTTGAGCGGGACCCATCAACGCCGAGAAACCCGACGGAGACAGAGTCATGATCATCCGCAAGCTCGCAGAGGTAGCCACGGAGGACGTGGACATGGAGGGAGTCCGGGGCGCCGCGAAGCAGCTCGTCCTGGGGGACGCCGACGGCGTGCCGGCCTATTCGGTGCGCGTCTTCACCCTGGAGCCCGGCGGCTTCACGCCGCGTCACGCGCACGCCTCGGAGCACCTGAACTACGTGATCGCGGGACGGGGCGAGCTCGTCGATCCCGACGGCGCGCCCCGGGAGCTGGCGACGGGCGACTTCGCCTTCGTCCCTCCCGGCGAGCTGCACCAGTTCCGCAACTCGGGCGCCGAGCCCTTCGTCTTCATCTGCACGGTACCCAAGGAATACGAGTAGCCATGCTGCTGATCGCCGTCACCGGCCCGCCCGGCGCCGGGAAAACGACGCTCCTGGCCACCCTGGTCGAGTGGTCCCGCGCCCAGGGACTCCCGGCCGACGGTTTCCTGGCGCGCGCCGGCGGCCGCGGCAATCCCCACGTGGGCGCCGACCGCTACGACCTGGAGTGGGTCGCCGACGGCCGCGTCGTGCCCTTCGCCCAGCGCACACCCACCGGCATCCCGTCCTACGCCTTCAACGAGATCGCGCTGGCGGATGTCCGCGCCTGGGCCCGGGAACTGCATACGCGCCCGGCCTCGCCGCTGGTCGTGCTGGACGAGTTCGGCCAACTCGAGGCCGGCGGCGGCGGCCACCTGGGCGCGTGGCCGGACCTCGCGGCGGCGGACCCGGAGGTGGTCGTGGCGGCCGTGCGCGCCGGCCTGGTCGAGGAGATCTCCACCCGGCTGGGGCGCGATTTCGACGTGATCATCGACGCCGAGAACCCCGACGCCTGGGAGACACTGCGCGCCGCCTGCCGCGAGCACCGCGACTGGCTGCGCATCGGCGGCTGGGGCGCCGGGGCCGGCGGCGTGGAGGTCGGCCTGGGCTCGGCGCTGCACGGCATCAAGGTGCCCGGCCGGGGTCTCGTGCTCTCCAGCCTGCAGACGGCGGTCATGGTCGCCGCGGGAGCCGGCATGGGCCGGCGACAACGCGTGGTGTGGGTGCCCTTCATCGCCGCCGGGCTGAAGGCCGTCTCGCCGGCGGGCAACCGCCTGCGGCCCATGCTGGCGATCACCATCCAGGGACTGCTCTTCGGCGGCGCCACGACGGCCCTGGGCTGGAACCTCCTCGGCGTGGCGCTGGGCGGCTGGCTCGTGGGCGTCTGGGCCGGCGCACAGGGCGCCGTGCTGCAATACCTGCTCGTCGGCGACCAGCTCCTGCGCGCCTACGATTCCGTGACCGGCTGGCTGACCGCGCGCTGGGACGTGTCGGCGCCCGGCATCTGGACCGCCATCGCCGTCTGGATCATCGCCTGGGGCCTGGTCACCATGTCGACGGGTTTGTACGTCTACCGGCGCCGCACCCTGCCGCGCCGGTTCCGCGAGCTGATGGCGCGCCGCATGGAGGGTCTGGGCAACGGAGAACCGGTCACGCGCCGGCGCGCCGCCCTGCTGGGCCTGCGCGATCTCGCCCGTCCGGTCTTCTGGACCCCCCTGCTGATCATCGCTGCCATCGTGCTCGCCGCCGGGGCGCCCTGGGGCGACGTCTTCTGGATGGCGGCCCGGGCGGTGACCGTGGGTTTCGTGGTCTTCTCCCTCGCCCGGGGTTTCGACCCCCGGCGAGTCGTGGCGTGGCTGCGCCGGCGCGGGCAGTGGGGGCCCGCCGTCGCCCTGGAGAAGGCCCTGCGGCGACATACCGGAGATCGCCGACGATAGACCGGCGCGGCTCCGCACCCGTACCCTGCCTCCAAGCGGCCATATCCCTCTGCTGGTGGTTATTTTCGCGCCGATCGTGTATAATTGAAGTCCATATCGATCCAGTAACAGCGATGCGGGGCGTGGGGAGACATCGTAATGTTTGAGTGGCTGAAATTATTGCGGTGGGACTGGCGCGACGAGATCGGCCGGTTCAACATACTCAACTCCGTCTGGATGCGTACGCCGGGGCGCCTCGGCTTCACCTGGCGCAACAGGCACATACCCCGCTACTTCGCCGAGTCCGGGCATGGCGTCAAGATCCACGATGGCGTGCGTTTCCGGGGCATCCACCGCATCCGCTGCGGCGACGACGTGGAGATCGGCGTCGACAACTTCCTCCAGGCCAGCGGCGGCCTCTCCCTGGGCGATCGCGTGATAACGGGCCCCGGTGTGAGGATCTGGACCGTGAACCACCACTTCGACGACGTGACGCGTCCCATCAACGACCAGGGTTTCGATTACGCGCCGGTGTCGATCGGCGCCGATTGCTGGCTGGGCGCCGGCGTCTTCGTCATGCCCGGCGTGGTCCTGCCGGAGGGATGCGTCGTCTCGGCCCACAGCGTCGTGGCCTGCAAGAAGTACCCGCCGTTCGCGATCCTGGCCGGGCATCCCGCCCGGGTCATCGGCCGCCGCGACGCCCCGCATCGGGCGAACCCCGGACTGGTGGCGGAGAACCAGGCATGACCGATGCCTACGACCTGATCGCCGGGCCGGGCCGGCTGCGCCTCTACAAGCTGAACACAGGCTGGAAGCGCGACCGTAGGGTGGAGGTGCGCGACCCGTCGAGCACCTTGCTGGCCCGCAGCCGTTTCCCGGCCGACGGCGACGTTCTGGACATCGAGGGCCTGCCCGACGACCGCGAATGCGCCGTCTACATCCGCCACGGCAATCCCCTCAAGCGGCTGATCGCCCGGCCGGAGATCCTGCGCGCCACGCCGGCGCCGCGCCGACTGCGCGCCCTGATCTCTGGATCCGGCCGCTGCGGCACCGTCTCGCTGGCGCGCTACCTCGACGGGCTGCGCTACCGCGACGGCGCCGACTGCGCCGCCCGCCACGAGACGCTCTGGGAGCACATCCTGCCGCTGCTGGCGGCCGGCGACCGTGCGGCCGTCGGCGCGTTCATCGCCGGCTTCGTCCATCACATCGAAGCGGCGCCGCACTTCTCCCTGGTCCCCGAACTTATCGCGGCCGACCGGGTCGTGCACCTGATCCGCGACGGGCGCCGCGTCGTGCAGTCGGGGCTGAACCGGGGCTGGTACCGGAAGGACACGCCCTGGAACTCCATCAAGCCCGACTTCCCCGGCGATCCCTTCGCGCAGTGCTGCCGCTTCTGGGACCACACAAACCGCAACATGGCCGGCGTCGCGCAGATCACGGTGCGGCTGGAGGATCTGGCCGCGTCGGCCGAGGCCCTGGCCGGGCTGGTCGAGGCGCTGGATCTGGCGCCCACGGACAAGCCTTTCCCGCTGGCCAATACCGGCAAGCAGGCGTCGACCTTCGGGCACTGGTCGGACGGGGAGCGCGAGGTGTTCGCGGAGATCTGCGGGGAGACGATGGATGCGTATTATCCGGGGTGGCGGTGAAGCCCGCATAGCCAGACCTGCAACCTGCCCGGAATGAGGGCGTCCCGCGATCCGATCATTCCGGGCAGAGAGTCGCCGTCACTTGCGCAGCTTCACCACATCCCCCGTCACGAACCCGCTCCCCTCGACCGCCTCGACCGTCGTCACGCCCTCCTCCACCTCGGTGGCCCTGACCACGCCGATCGTCTCGTGCATCACCTTGAGCACCTTGCCGGTCTTGGGGTGCTTGACGACCTGGCCCTGCCGCAGCACATCGAACTTCATGCCCGGGCGGATGCCCAGTTCGGTGCCGCCGTCGATGAACAGGAACGCGTCGGCGGTGATCAGCACGCCCTGCCAGGGGCGGTTGCGGGTCTCTTCCTCGAGCTTGTCGACGACGCCGTTGATCACCTTGCGGGTCGCCTTGCCCACCACGTGGTCGTCGAACCTGTCCACGTCGCCGAAGGAGAACTTGTTGGTGTCGAGCTGGAGCGACTTGGAGGTCTCGGTCTTGGTGACCGTCTCCGCCCAGATCACCTCGCTGCTGCCGATGTCGATCAGGCGCATGTCCACGGCCACGCGCCCAGTGTAGGAGCCCACGCCGGCCTTGCCGCCGAGTTTCTTGAGCGCGCCGCCGACCTTGCCCTCCTTGTAGCCGAACTCGGTGATGGTGGCCTTGACCAGGATGTCGCCGATCTCGAACTTCTGCTGGGCCGCGACACCCGGATTGGCCAGGTCCGACATGCTCAGGTGCTTCTCGGCCAGCAGCTCGTCCAGCGCCGCGCGCTCGAAGACGCGGAACTTGCCGGTCTTGACCAGGGCGGTGATCAGCATGTCCGCCATGCCGGCGCCCGGGCCGGGCCCGTGGTACCAGCGGTGCTCGGACTTGTCCGCGAACTCGCCCACGATGATGCGGAATTTTATACCCGGTGTGTCCTCGGCGCCGGCGAGACCGGCGGCGCCAGCCATAATCCCCAGCAACACGGCTCCCAGCAACAGTCTACGCGATATCCCGACCATGATCGCCTCCCTCGCGGTATCCATGGCAACCCCGATAATGACCGGCCCGACCATATCACGAACCGGCCGGGGCGCAAACCCCGGAACCGTCGCCGACCTGCGCTGAACGAGAATTCATTTATTATGTGACTGTTTTTGTGACTCGCGCCAGGGGACCGCTGTCTAAGGACGGAAACACGCCGGACGGGTCCCACAGGACGCGGAAGAAGGTCGACCCAGTCGAACAGGATTCGGCCATGGCCTACAAGATCGAACGGATCGAGGGCATCGGCCCGGCCCACGCCGGCAGGCTCGCGGCGGCCGGGATCGCCACCACGGAGGATCTGCTGGACCTGTGCGCCGATCCCGTCGGCCGCGCGGATGTCGCCGAGGCCTCGGGCCTCGGCCTCGACAGGATCCTCGCGTGGGCCAACCTGGCGGACCTCATGCGCATAAACGGCATCGGCCCCCAGTTCGCCGAGTTGCTGGAAGCCGCCGGCGTGGACACGGTCATGGAGCTGCGCACCCGCGACGCCGAGACCCTGGCCGCGGCCCTGGAAGCCATCAACGCCGCACGCAAGCTCACGCGCGTGACGCCCACCGCCGCCACCGTCCGCAAATGGGTGGACCTGGCGCGCGCGACGGAGCCCCTGGTCAGGCACTGACCCACCGCCTCGCCCCCTCGCCCGAGGGACGCCCCGGCTGCCGCCGGGGCGTTTTTTCATGTGCGGGGCGGGAGATCAGGGCGCGAACGTACGGAGGAAGCGGGCGACCAGGTTGCCGGTGACGGTCCGGCGGTACGCCACGGTGGAGCGCACGTCGTCGATGGGCGAGACCTCGCGCGCGGCCAGCGCCGCCGCCTCGCGGGCCGTGTCGGCCAGACCCTGGGGGGTGAGCTGACGTCCCTCCAGCCAGGCCATGGTCTCGCGCAGCAGCAGCGTGGTGGGCGCCACGCTGCCCGCGGCCAGGCGCACGTCCCGCAGCCTGTTCCGCTTGTCCAGCCGTCCGCGACAGGCCAGGTTGACCCGCGCGATGGACTGGGCGCGGCGCGTGCCGGCCTTGTAGAAGGCCTGCCGCATCCTGTCGTGGGGCACCGGGACGGCGATCGACACCACCAGTTCGTCCGGTTCCAGGTCGCAGACCCGGTAGTCGAGATGGAAGGCGTCGGCGGGGATCTCCCGGGCACCGCCGCGCGAGGCGACCCGCACCACGGCGTCCAGGGCCAGCAGGGGCGGCACGGCGTCCGCGCCGGGCGAGGCGTTGACGAGGTTGCCGCCCAGGGTGCCGGCGTTCTGCACGGCGGGGGCGCCCACCAGGCGCGCCGCCTCGGCGAGCGCGGGCAGCTCCCCGCCGATCAGCGGGGAGCGCATCAGCTCTGTATAGGTGACCGCCGCACCGATCACGACGCGATCGTCCGCGAGCTCGATGCCGCGCAGTTCGGGCAGGCGCGAGACGTCGAGCACGACACGCGGCCGCGACAGCCCGAGGTGCATCAGCACGGAGAGATCGGTGGCGCCCGCCACCACGGTCACCTCGTCGGCCGATTCGGCCAGGACCGCGAGCGCCGCGTCCAGGCTGGCGGGCAGGTGGACGACGGCCGCGTCCCCGGGCGAGGGCGCGGGGGGCGCGACGGATTCCTCGCCGGGGGGGACCGCGTCCGTCTCGTCGGCCTGCAGGGCGGCGCGCTTGACGGCTTCGACCACCCGCCCGTAGCCGGTGCAGCGGCAGAGATTGCCGGCCAGGGCGGTGCGGATCTCGTGGTCGGTCGGCGCCGGGTTCTCGTCCAGCAGCGCCCGCGAGGCCATCACCAGCCCCGGCGTGCAGAAGCCGCATTGCACCGCGCCCTCGGTGACGAAGGCCTCCTGCACCGGGTCCGGCGCAGCGGGATCGCCGAGACCTTCCACGGTGACGACGCGCCGGCCGTGGGCCTGGTAGACGGGCATCTGGCAGGCGTTCAGCAGCCGGCCGTCCACCTGCACGGCGCAGGCCCCGCATTCGCCCTCGCCGCAACCCTCCTTGGTGCCGGTCAGGCCGAGATCCTCGCGCAGGACGTCGAGCAGGCGCCGCAACGGCTGCACGTCCAGCGCGCGCCGTTCGCCGTTGACCGTCAGCACGATCTTCACGAGGACGCCTCCGGCCGGTTGCGGAGCAGTCTCTCGGGCGTCAGCGGGATCTCGTCTCCCGAGAAGCCGAGGGCGTCGTCGACGGCCGAGAGCAGGGCCGGCGCGCCGACGTTCATGGGCAGCTCGCCCAGCCCCTTGGCGCCGTACGCGCCGCGTCCGCACGGCTGTTCCGCCAGCTCCACCTTGAAGTCCGGGGCGTCCAGGCAGGTGGGGATGATGTAGGTGGACATGCGGTCGTTGAGGTAGCGGCCGCCGTCGGTCTTGACCTCCTCCAGCGAACCCCAGGCGATGCCCTGGAGCACGCCGCCCTCCACCTGCCCCACGCAGAGCACCGGATTGATGGCCCGGCCGATCTCCACCACCGCCGTGCAGTGCAGGGGATGGATCTCCATGGTGTCGACATCCACCTCCACCTCGATCACCGCCGCGCCCCAGGCGTAGCCCTGGTAAGCGTCACCGTGATGGCGCGTCTGGTCCCAGACCATGCCGGGATCGGGCTCGTAGCGGGCAGACGCCTCGCAGGGCGCCGACGCGCCGCCGGCTTCCGACGCCACCAGGCTGCGGCAGGCCTGCACCAGGATCCTGCCGACGACCATGGTCGTGCGGGACGCCACGGTGGGACCGCTGTCGGCCACCACGCTCGTGTCGGGCTGATGGTAGTTGATGCGTTCGAGGGGCAGATCCAGGGCCTCGGCGGCGATCATCGGCAGCACCGTCTCGGCGCCCTGGCCCATCTCCACGCTGCCGACCAGGAGCGTGACCGTGCCGTCGGTCTCGCGGCGCACCTTCACCGCGGCGGAGATCCGCTCCTCCCCGTCGCCGGTGAAGCCGCCGCCGTGGAAGACCAGCGCCGAGCCCACGCCCCGGCGCAGGGACC
>JAHIYU010000094.1 GCA_018814885.1 bacterium
CTCGACCGCCGCCCTGGAGGGAACAAACACCAAAATCAAACTCATGCAGAGGCAAGCCTATGGCTTCCGTGACCCCGAGTTCTTCAAGCTAAAGATCTATGCCCTGCACGAGGCCAACTACGCTTCAGCCGGATGAGCCTTAAAATTCCTTGACACCGGAAGATCAAATCGGAATATGGGTGATAAAATCGAGGCAGAGGAGATCCTGTCTTCGGATAGGATACTTTTATGACATGGTGGTCTCGTGGTCCGGATGGCCGGGAAGCGCTTTCAGGGTAGGTCTTGCGGTGGAACTTCGTCAGCTTCGGTGCTTCATGGCCGTCGTGGAAGAAGGCGGCTTCAACCGGTCGACGACCCGGTTGCACATGACCCAGCCGGCTATTTCCTATCAGATCAAGCTGCTCGAGGCCGATCTGGGCATGCCGCTCTTCTATCGCCTGTCGCGCGGCATCAGCCCAACCGAAGCGGGACGGGTGCTCTACCAGCACGCGCTCAAGATAGAGGAGGCCGTGCACCAGGCCCATCAGGCCCTGGAACGCCTTTCCGACGGCGTGGCGGGCGAGGTGCGCATCGGCACGGTGAACAGCGTCGGCATCTACTTCCTGCCCGCGATCCTGCAGAGCATGCGCAAGAAGCATCCCTCGGCCCGTCCGACCGTCCTGTACCGCAATTCCTACGAGATCACCGAAGCGCTCCTGGCCAATCGGGTGGACGTGGCCCTGGTGGCGAACCCCCAGCCGGACCGGCGGCTGCGGCACGAGATCATCTTCGAGGAGAACGTTTCGCTGGTCTGCGGCCGCTCGCACCCCTTCTTCGGGCGCAAGTCGATACGCCCCGAGGAACTTGACGGCCAGCCCTTCGCCTCCCTGACCCCGGAAAATCCGACTGGGCAGATCGTACGCGACCACCTGGTCAAGCTGGGCGTCAGCGTCGAGACCGTCGTCTCGACCGATAACGTCGAAACCGTCCGCGAGATGGTCGAGGCCGGCCTGGGCGTCGCCTTTCTCCCGGATATGGTCACCAGCCGGGGCATCGCCTGCGAAGGACGGCCGCTGGGGACCTTCGACCGGATCCAGATCGTGCCCCCGCTGACCCGGCGCATCGTGCTGGTCACCTGGAAACAGGTCGAGCCGACGCCGGCGGTGGCCGCCTTCCTGAGCGAGTTGAGGGCCCACGGGGCGGCCTGGAAGGGCTGCGTCGATAAAGAAGATATATGACCCCCGCCCCCGCACGGCGATATATGCACCTGTCAACTGATACAAAAAGTTCTTTATGGGTAGGATATAAAGTTTCGCGTTGATCTGATCGGCGGCAGATATGAAATTGCAGCTTGGAGTTCCAGCGGCAGGTAATTCGGCTCCCATGAATCGATTTTAGGAGGTGCCCTTAATGCCAAGTTTTGTGATTCCGGACAAGTGTGACGGATGCAAGGCGCTCGACAAGACCGCCTGCCAGTACATCTGTCCGAACGACCTCATGGTCCTGGACAAGGACAAGATGAAGGCGTTCAATCAGGATCCGTCACAGTGCTGGGAATGCATGTGCTGCGTGAAGATCTGCCCCACGAGCGCCATCGACGTGCGCGGTTACGCGGACTTCGTGCCCATGGGCGCTTCGGTGGTGCCCATGCGCTCGACCGACAGCATCATGTGGACCGTCAAGTTCCGCAACGGCAACATCAAGCGCTTCAAGTTCCCCATCCGCACGACTCCCGAAGGCGAAGCCGTGCCCAGCGGCGGCTGGGACAACGCTCCCGACCTCGATGGACCGGTTCTGTACACCGAGCCCGAATCCAACGGGTTGTCTGAACTCTGGACGAAGGGAAGGTAGCAGCCATGAAGGAGTTCGAGACCGTAGAAGTCCAGACCGATCTTTTGATCCTGGGCGGCGGCATGGCCGCTTGCGGCGCCGCGGTCGAGGCCGCCTACTGGGGCAAGAAGAACAAAGTCAAGGTGACCCTGGTCGACAAGGCCGCCATGGACCGCTCCGGCGCCGTGGCCATGGGCCTGTCCGCCATCAACCAGTACGTCGGCCTCAAGGACGGCGAGAATACAATCAATGATTACGTCAACTACGTGCGCAACGACCTGATGGGCATCACCCGCGAGGACCTGGTTGCCAACATCGCCCGCCACGTGGATTCGTCCGTGCATCTGTTCGAGAAGTGGGGACTGCCCATCTGGACGGACGACAAGGGCGGATACGTGCACGAGGGCCGCTGGCAGCTGATGATCAACGGCGAATCCTACAAGATCATCGTCGCCGAGGCCGCCAAGAACGCCCTGGGCACCGACAACATCTACGAGCGCGTGTTCATCACCCATCCGCTGATGGATGGCGACCGCTGCGTCGGCGCCGTCGGTTTCTCGGTCCGCGAGAACAAGTTCTACGTCTTCAAGGCGAAGGCCGTCCTGGCCGCCATGGGCGGCGCCGTGGGCGTGTTCAAGCCCCGTTCGTCGGGTGAGGGCGCCGGCCGCGCCTGGTACCCGCCGTTCAACTCCGGTGCCTCGGCCTACTTCACGATCCAGGCCGGCGCCGAGATGACCTGTCAGGAAGTTCGCTTCATCCCCGTGCGCTTCAAGGACGCCTATGGTCCCGTCGGTGCGTGGTTCCTGCTGTTCAAGGCCACCGCGACCAACGCGCTGGGCGGCAACTACATGGTGGAGCGTCGGTCCGAGCTGGAGAACTGGAAGCCGTACGGCGCAGTCAAGCCCGTGCCCGCGAACCTGCGCAACTACCTGATGATGCTCGACGTGATGGAAGGCAAGGGCCCGATCTACATGCAGACGGCCGAGGCCATCCAGAAGATCGCCGCGAGCGAGACCGACCCCAAGAAGGCCAAGAAGAAGCTGAAGGAACTCGAGTCCGAGGCGTGGGAGGACTTCCTGGACATGACGATCGCCCAGGCGATCCTGTGGGCTGCGACCAATATCCAGCCCGAGGAGAGCCCCTCGGAGATCGCCGCGGCCGAGCCCTACTTCATCGGTTCCCACTCCGGCGCTTCCGGCGCCTGGGTATCCGGTCCCGAGGATCTGGCTCCCCCCGAGTACTTCTGGGGCTACGAGAACATGACCACGGTGAAAGGCCTCTTCGCCGCTGGCGACGCTTCCGGCGCCTCTTCCCACAAGTTCTCCTCCGGCTCCCATGCCGAGGGCCGCATCGCCGGCAAGGCCGCCGTGCGATACGTGGTCAAGGAGAAGCACGACGGGATCAAGTACGCCGAGAGCGAGATCGCGGCCCTGAAGGAACGCATCCTCAGGCCCCTGAAGATCTACGCGGAGAACCAGGACAAGTCGACCCAGGGCGACGTCAACCCGGCCTACATCCTGCCCAAGTCGTTCATGCAGCGCATGCAGAAGCTCATGGACGAGTACGCGGGCGGCGTGACGGCCCAGTTCACCACGTCGAAGCCCAACCTCGAGCGGGCGCTCGTACTGCTCGAGCTCCTGCACGAGGATTCGGAAAACCTGGCCGCCAAGGACCTGCACGAGCTGATGCGCTGCTGGGAGAACATCCACCGCAGCTATCAGGCCGAGGCGCATGTCCGTGCGATGCTGTTCCGCGAGGAGACCCGCTGGCCGGGCTACTACTTCCGGAGCGACACGCCGAAGATGGACAACGACAACTGGAGCGTCTTCGTCAACGGCAAGTACGACAAGGCGTCCAGCGAGTGGACCTTCAAGAAGGTGCCCATCGTACACGTCTTCAAATAGTCGGAGGATCTCTGGCCTTGTCGGAGATCGACACGCAGAACTGCACGGCGGTTAATGCGGTGAGGGAGGCCCTAGGTGCAAGTCCGCCTGGGGCCTCTCGCTCATCCCGACCCCGGCGCGCCGGAGACATCTCCGTACCGCGCGGAACACAGGATCGGAGCAGGACATGACGAACACACGGAAAGACTTCCCGGATCCCGCGCCCGGGACGCAGCAGTCGCAGGTTCCCGACCTGTTGAAGGACCGGCGGCGGCTGGCGGCGGGCGAGACGTTCAGCTTCGGGTGCCACAAGGGGCTCGCGTGCTTCACCCACTGTTGCGCGGACATCAACATCCTGTTGACGCCCGTCGACGTCCTGCGCCTGGCGCGCAGGCTCGGGATCGCCACCGGCGATTTCCTGGATGAGCATACCCAGATGCCCGTCACCAAGGATCTGCATCTTCCCGTGGTCATGCTCAAGATGGGCGCGGAGCCCGACAGGCGCTGCGACTTCGTCGGGAAGGACGGCTGCACCATCTACGAGGACCGGCCCTGGTCGTGCCGCATGTACCCGGTCGGCATGGCGATCCCGCCGGCCCGGGCGGGCGTGGAGCCCGAACCGGTCCACTTCCTCTTCGAGGACGAGATCTGCCACGGGCACGGCGAACCACAGACGTGGACCTGCGAGAGCTGGAAAGCCGATCAGGGGCTCGAGGAACAGGAAGATCTCGAGGCCGGTTTCCGCGAGATCGTCTCCCATCCCTGGTTCATCGGCGGCACGCGGCAGCTGGATCCCAAGCGCATGGAGATGTTCTACACGGCCTGTTACGACCTCGATTCCTTCCGCAGGTTCATCTTCGATTCCACGTTCACCAAGCGTTTCGAGCTGGAAGACGGACTCGTCGAGCAACTGCGGACCGACGACGAGGCCCTGCTCCGCTTCGCCTTCCGCTGGCTTCGCTACGCGCTCTTCGCCGAGCCCACGATGACGCCGACGGACAGCGCGACGCAGGCGGCCACCGGCGCAACAATGGAAAGGGAATCATGAACGCATCGACATCACCCATCATGGTCGTCGGAGCGGGAATCGCCGGCGTGACCGTCGCCCTCGAAGCGGCGGAAGCGGGCCAGGAAGTCATACTGGTCGAGCGAGAGCCCTCGATCGGCGGACGCGTGTTGCGCAGCCACAACTACTTCCCCAAGCTCTGTCCGCCCAGCTGCGGCATGGAGCTCAACACGCGCCGCTTGGAGCGCAATCCGCGCATCCGCGTCCTCACCGGTGCGACCGTGGGCGCGGCGACCCGCGACGGCGGCCGGTGGTCGGTGACCCTCAGGCTCTCGCCCGCATACGTCAACTCCCGCTGCACCGCGTGCGACGAGTGCGCCGAGGCCTGCCCGACCAAGGTCCCCGATCCCTTCAACATGGGCCTGGCGGAAGTGCCGGCGATACGCCTGCCGCATCTGGACGCCTGGCCAGCGCGCTACGCGATCGACCGGGACGCCTGTCCCGACGGCTGCACGGCCTGCGTCGATGCGTGCAAGTTCGACGCGATCGACCTCGCCGCCGTCGAGACGGAACGGACCCTGACCGTGAGCTCGGTCGTGCTGGCCACGGGCTGGCATCCCTATCCGCTGGAGAACCTGTCGGAACTCGGCGGCGGCGTGCTGCAGGACGTCATCGCCAACGTGGTCATGGAGCGGCTGGTCGCCCCCGCGGGCCCCACCGGCGGCAAGATCCTGCGTCCGTCCGACGGCGAGGCGCCCAAGCGCGTGGCCTTCGTGCAGTGTGCCGGCTCCCGCGACGTGAACCACCTGCCGTACTGCTCCGCGGTCTGCTGCCTGGCCTCGCTCAAGCAGGCGATCTACGTCCGCGAGCAGCTTCCCGAGAGCGAAGTGACGATCTACTACATCGACCGCCGCACGCCGGGACGCAACGAGGACATGCTGACGCGCGTGGCCGGCATGGACGGCGTCAGGCTGGTCAAGGGCAAGGTCGGCAAGATCGCGCGGGGCCCGGGCAAGGAGCTCGTCCTGCGGGTGGAGGATGTCGAGTCGGGCAGGCTGCTCGAGGAGAAGGCCGATCTGGTGGTGCTGGCCACCGGCATGGTCTCCAACCTGAGCGGCGGCAATCCGCCCTTCGACGTGCTCGCCGACGAGGACGGCTTCGGCCTGGACAATCTCGAATCCAGTCTGTTCGTGACCGGTGTGGCGAGACGCCCCGAGGACGTCGCCGCCTCGGTGAGGGATGCAACGGGTGCGGCGGCGAAGGCCAGCGTGGCAGCGATAGGGAGTGCAATATGAAGCAGGTGGGCGTTTTCGTCTGTACCGGCTGCGACATCGGCGCGGCGGTGAACGTGGCAGGTTTCGAGGATGTGACCGACGAGGCGGGGGCCTCCAGTTTCGCGACACATCCCTGCCTGTGCTCGCCCGAGGGCGTGGCGGCGATCCAGAGCGCCATCGACGACGGCAGCGTGGACGGCGTCGTCATCGGGGCCTGCTCGCATCGAGCCAAGATCGAGGAGTTCGACTTCGACCGGACGAAGGTTTTCACCGAGCGCGTCTCCCTGCGCGAGCAGGTGGCGTGGTGCCAGCCTCACGGCGAGGAAGATACGCAGCTGCTGGCGGAGGACCTGTTGCGCATGGGCGTGGCGCGGGCGGCGAGGGTGTCCACGCCCCAACCGCTCGACGAGACGATCGACCGGCGGGTGATGGTCGTGGGCGGCGGTCTCGCCGGCCTGGAGGCCGCGAAGGCGGCCGCGGGCATGGGCCATCCGGTCGTGCTGGTCGAGGCGACGGGCTCCCTGGGCGGACACGTCGCCAGGATGAAGGACGTGGTCCCGGAGCGTCCTCCCTACGACACCGTCCACCCCAACGAGATCGGCCGGCTCGTCGAGGCGGTCGAAGCCCATCCCGACATCAGGGTTCTCAAGTCCCACAGGACGCAGAAGATCGTCGGTCAACCCGGTCAGTTCGAGGTGGAACTGGCGGGTCCCGCCGGCGCCGAGACGCTGCAGGTCGGCGCGATCGTGCAGGCCACGGGCGCGCGTCCCTACGATGCGAACAAGCTGTCCCACCTCGGCTACGGCGCGTCCCCCGACGTGGTGACCGCGCACGAACTCGAGGCCATGCTCGTCGAGCCGCGGCTGGCGCGCCCCTCCGACGGCAAGCCGCCGGAGCGGGTGGTGTTCGTGCAGTGCGCCGGGTCCCGCGACCCCGAGCACCTGCCGTACTGCTCGAGCGAGTGCTGCAGCACCACGCTCAAGCAGGTGGCGGCGATCCATCGCGACTTCCCCGGGGTGGAGACCGCGGTGATCTACCGCGACCTTCGCGCGCCGGGTCAACTGGAGCGTTTCTACCTCGGCGTCCAGGAACTGCCCGGCAGCCTGTTCGCCCGCGGCGAGGTCGACGGCGTCGAGGCCGGCGGCGACGGCCGGCTCTCGGTCCGGCTGCGCGACAGCCTGCTCGGCGACGCGGCGATCCTCGAGGCCGACATGGTCGTGCTGGCCACGGGCCTCGTGCCCAACTCGGCCGACGGCGAATCCATCCGCCTGCTACGGGACGCCCGGGCGGTCATCGACAAGAACGAATCGGAAACGCAGGTCGCGGCGGCCCGGAAGACCGTCGACAGTCACGCACGCTTCGACGGCACCGAGATCCTGAACCTCAAATACCGCCAGGGACCGGACCTGCCGGCGCTGCGCTACGATTTCAACGACTCGCACTACATCTGCTTCCCCTACGAGACGCGTAGCACCGGCATCTACGCAGCCGGCTCCGTGCGCGCCCCGATGGATCCCGCCCAGGCCGCAGAAGACGGCCTCGGCGCCGCCATGAAGGCCGTGCAGTGCCTCGAGATGGCGGCCAGGGGCGAGGCCGTGCACCCGCGGGCCGGCGACATTTCGGTGCCCGAGTTCTCGCTCCAGCGCTGCACCCAGTGCAAGCGCTGCACCGAGGAATGCCCCTTCGGCACGATCAACGAGGACGAGAAGGGAACGCCGGAATACAACCAGCTCCGCTGCCGGCGTTGCGGCATCTGCCTCGGCTCGTGCCCGGAGCGCATCATCAACTTCCCCGACTACTCGGTGGGCTCCGTGGCCGACATGATCAAGGCCATGGAGGTGCCCGACGAGGAAGAGGAGAAACCACGCGTGCTCGCCTTCCTCTGCGAGAACGACGCGCTGCCCGCCCTCGACGAGGCGGCCAGGCGCGGGCTCCGGTGGAATCCCTGGGTCCGCGTCATCCCGGTACGCTGTCTCGGCGCGGTAAACGTCGTCTGGATAGCCGACTCCCTCTCCAGCGGCATCGACGGCATCATCCTGATCGGCTGCAAGAAGGGCGACGACTACCAGTGCCACTACATCCGCGGCTCCGAGCTCGCCGATCGCAGGATGACGAACGTCCAGGAGACCCTCGACCGGCTCACGCTGGAATCCGATCGGGTGAGGATCGTCGAGCTCGCCCGCAACGAATACGCCAGGATCCCCGAGATCTTCGACGAGTTCCTGGAGACCATCGAGGAAGTGGGCCCCAATCCCTACAAGGGCTTCTAGGAGAAGGTGACCATGGCACCGCAAACCGCAATACTGCCTTCGTCCGAATTCCGTGCCGGTCTCCGGAAGCGGGGCGGCGACACCGCGGCCCGCTGCTTCCAGTGCGCCACCTGCACGAGCGTCTGCGAGTTGACCACCAACAACGCGTTGTTTCCCCGGCAGCAGATGTTGCGATCCCAGTGGGGCCTCGGCGACGACCTGGCGATGGATCCGGGCGTCTGGCTCTGCCATCAGTGCAACGACTGCAACGCGCGCTGCCCGCGGGACGCGAAACCCGGCGACGTGATGCAATCGATCCGGGCGCTGGCCGTCGAAAGGCTGGCGACGCCCGGTTTCATGGGCAAGCTGGTGGGCAACGCCGCCAGGACCTGGCCGTTGCTGCTGGGGCTGCCAATACTCTTCTGGATCGCGCTCATCGGCGTGACCAACGGGTTGGAGGTGCCGGAGCCGACCAACGAGAAGATCATCCACGCCTCGGCGAACGTATCGTTCGTGGACGAGGCGTACGCGGCCGAGAGCGGGTCGCACGGGAACGTCGTGACCGGCGGGGAGACGCGCCTGGTCTACGAGGAGTTCGTGCCCCACAAGCTGATCTACGGCACCTACTTCACGACCGCGGCGCTGGTGCTCATCGCGATCATCGCGAGCGGCGTGCGTTTCTGGAAGCTGCTCGGACGGAACAGGAAGCGATCGGGCTCCATGCTTGCGCACCTGATACCCGTGCTCGGCGAGATCGCGTCGCACAAGCGCTTCGGCAGCTGCGGTGCGACGTCATCCAGGCGCTGGGCGCATTTCGGCGTGCTCTGGGGCTTCGTGGGCGCCGCGCTCACCTCGGCCCTGCTGATCGTCGCGATGTACGTGACGGGCACGCCGTTGCCCCTGGAACAGGCGCATCCGTACAAGATCCTGGGCAACATCTCCGCCGTCCTGCTGGTGGTCGGCGGGATCTGGATGGTCGTCAACAGGCTGGGCAACGCCGACCGGGCCGGCATCTCGAAGGCGTTCGACACCTTCTTCCTCTCGGTCGTCGTGCTGGTCATCGCCACCGGCACGCTGACCGAGATCGGCGCCTTCGCCTTCCCGCCGGCGCTGGCGGTCGGTCTCTACGTCGTGCATCTGGGCGCGGTCCTGTGCCTGTTCCTGACGTTCCCCTACTCCAAGTTCTCCCACATGGTCTATCGCTCCCTGGCGATGGTGCACGAACGCATGGTGACGCCGGTCGCCGCGGCGAGCGGGGAAGGGACCCCGCTGTCGGATTGAGTGGATAATCTCGGCTTCGTCGCGGGAGACCCGATCGAGCCGAGGCTGCAGCAGAACAAAACCCGTGGAGGTTGTTATTCATGATTAAGCCGCATGGTTCCGAGACGCTGAACCCCCTCTATGTTGCGGATGATGCGAAACGCGCCAAGCTGCTGAAGGAGGCCGAGGGCCTTCCCAAGCTGCTGGTGTGCTCCCAGGCGGCGGCCAACGCCGTGATGATGGGCAGTGGCTACTTCAACCCGCTGACCGGTTTCATGAGCCTGGCCGACGCACTGTCGGTCTGCAAGGGCATGAAGACCGCCGCCGGACTGTTCTTCCCCACCCCGATCGTCAACGTCGTTCCCGACGCCTCGGGCATCGGCAACGCCAAGCGCATCGCCCTGCTCGACCCCAACGTCGACGGCAACCCGGTGATCGCGATCCAGGACATCTCCTCGATCGACGAGGCCACCGACGCACAGATGGCGACGATGACCAAGCAGGCCTACGGCACAGACGACCCGGCCCACCCCGGCGTCGCCGCCTTCAACTCGACGGGCAAGTTCTTCATCAGCGGCGATATCCAGGTGCTGAACTACTCCTACTTCGCCAAGGAATTCCCGGACACCTTCCGTACCGCGACCCAGATCCGCGATCTGATCGCGAAGCACGGCTGGAAGAAGGTCGTGGCCTTCCAGACCCGCAATCCGATGCACCGCGCCCACGAGGAGCTGGTGCGCATCGCGATGGACAGGGTCGGCGCGGACGGCGCGGTGATCCACATGCTGCTCGGCAAGCTCAAGAAGGGCGACATCCCCGCCGACGTGCGCGACGCCGCGATCCGCAAGATGGCCGAGCTCTACTTCCCGGCCAACACCGTCGAGATCACCGGCTACGGTTTCGACATGCTGTACAGCGGCCCTCGCGAGGCCGTGCTGCACGCGCTGTTCCGCCAGAACATGGGCTGCACGCACCTGATCGTCGGTCGCGACCACGCCGGCGTGGGCGACTACTACGGCGCCTTCGAGGCCCAGGAGATCTTCCACACCGACATGGTCAAGGGCCAGCTGAAGATCGAGATCTTCGAGGCCGACCACACCGCCTGGTCCAACGTGGTGGGCGAGGTGATCATGATGCGCGAGGCCCCCGAGGGCCACAAGAAGGAGGACTTCGTCTTCCTGAGCGGCACCAAGGTCCGCGAGATGCTCGCCGCCGGCACGCCCCTGCCGCCCGAGTTCGCGCGTCCGGAGGTGGCCAAGATCCTGATGGGCTACTACCAGAGCGAGGCGGCCAAGTAGCCGGGCCCGGACGGACGTCCTGAATAGGGTTCTCGCGACGCCCGGGACCGATGGTCGGTCCCGGGCGTCGATGCTCCGACCTTCGCCAGGGTCGAAGGGGAGGAACCGACAGGTTTTTTTTGAAAACGGCGTTTCCTGAGCCTAGTTTTGATGCACGCGACAGCTTCGGACCAGGCCAACCGGCCGAGAAAGGGTGCAGGTAGGACATGGGTCTCCTCAACAAAGACAAGAAGAAGAAACCGCTGAAGATTCACGGCGGCGCCGGCGGCGAGCAGTCTCCCTACCGCCCGCAAGCGGTCGAGAAGTTTCCTCCGTGCATCAAGGCCTGCCCGAGCGGCAACGATATCCGGAGCTGGCTGATCACCATCGCCCAGCGCGAGAAGCTCGGTCTCAGCATCGACGAGGCCTGTGAGAAGGCCTGGCTGATCGAGATGGAGACCAACCCGATGCCCTCGATCATGGGGCGCGTCTGTCCCCATCCCTGCGAGGTCGGGTGCAACCGCTACGAGAAGGACGGCGCCGTCGCCATCAATTCCGTGGAGCGCTTCTTCGGCGACTTCGGCATCGAGCACGGCCTGAAGGCCCCGACCCTGGACGTCGGCGGCCCCTTCGACGAGAAGATCGCCGTGGTCGGCTCCGGCCCCTCCGGCCTGTCCTGCGCCTACCAGCTGGCCCGCCGCGGCTATCGGGTGACCATGTTCGAGAGCCTGCCCAAGGTCGGCGGCATGCTGCGCTACGGCATTCCCGAGTACCGCCTGCCCCGCGAGATCATCGACGCCGAGTACCAGCGCGTAGCCGATCTGGGCGTGGAGATCAAGTGCGGCGTGACCGTCGGCAAGGACATCTCCTTCGAGGACCTCAAGAAGGACTACGACGCCGTATTCGTCGGCATCGGCGCCCACCAGGGGCGCAAGCTGGGCTGTCCCGGCGAGGAGGGCGAGGGCGTCTACACGGGCACCGAGTTCCTCCGCATGGCCAACGCCGGCGAGAGTCCCGCGGTGGGGGAGAACGTGATCGTGATCGGCGGCGGCGACACCGCCATCGACGCGGCGCGCGTGACCCTGCGCCTGGGGCACGACGCGGCCGGGGTCTCCCGACGCATGGGCTCCAACGTGACGATCCTCTACCGCCGCACGCGCGACGAGATGCCGGCCATCGAACGCGAGATCGAGGAGGCCCTCGAGGAGGACATCAAGATCGAGTACCTGGCCGCTCCGGCCAAGATGATCCGGGACGGGGACGGCAAGGTCGTCAAGATGGTGGTCCAGCACATGGAGCTGGGCGAACCCGACGACTCCGGTCGCCGCCGCCCCGTGCCCATCGAGGGCAAGCTGACCGAGATCCCCTGCGATACCGTCATCACCGCTGTCAGCCAGTCGCCCGATACGTCCAGTCTGGGCGCCTTCGAGGAGACGGGCTGGATGGAAGCCGACGTGTGGGGCCGCACCGGGATCGACAAGGTCTGGACCGGGGGCGACAACGTCACGCTGGGACTGGCGACCATCTCGATCGGCCAGGGCCGCCTGGCCGCCACGAGCATGCACGCCGCCCTGCGCGGCGAGCAGCCCAGGGCCGACGTCCACGGTCCCGATATCGGCCCGGACAAGCTGATCCTGGATTACTACGAGGCGAAACCGCGGGCGGAGCGAACGGTCCTTTCGCCCGCGGAGCGTCTCGCCGATCCCCGCGTGGAGATCGACAAGGGTCTTACCGACGCGCAGGCGATCGAGGAGACCACCCGCTGCTTCTCCTGCGGCTCCTGCTTCGGCTGCGAGCGGTGCTGGATGTACTGCACGCCGGGGTGCTTCAAGAAGATCTCCAACATGCGGCCCGGAGACTTCTTCACCATCAACCTGGATACCTGCAACGGCTGCAAGAAATGCGCGGAGGAGTGTCCGTGCGGGTTCCTGGACATGGTGTAGGCCGACCTGTGGGTTGAGACCCCCTGGCCTGGGGGACGCGCGCCGGGTACATCATGTACCCGGCGCGCCTGGGTTCCGGCTCCCTCCGACCTCCGTGTCTCCGGGAGCCTGCACACACCCCCAGGCCAAGGGATCTCTACCCATAGGTCTACAGCCAGGTTCAGGAAGCCAGATGGCATTCTCCCTTCGTCTCGGGTTTCGTGAGTCCATCGACACTCATATGTAGATAACCATGGAGTGAGAAGCCCCTCTGTCTCGGGGACGTCTGCAGGGCCCTGCAGACAAGGAGGTCGGAGGGGCCCGAAAGCCGAGCGCTCCGGGCACAGGAGGTGACCGGAGCGCGTTCCCCGAGACGAACAGTAACCTCACCCCGCGGTTATCGGCATCCCCATGAGGGGCCAGATGAATCTCACGAACACGCCGAGCACCACGAGCAGCATGATGCTGGCCGGGACGCCGGCCTTGAAGAAATCTCCGGACGTGAATTGCCTGCTCTCGTAGGCGATGGCGTTGGGCGCCGCACCCACCAGCAGCAGGAAAGGCATGCCCGCGCAGGTCAGCGAGGCGAAGAGGATGACCATCGGCGCCACGCCCATGTACGGCGCCAGCACCAGGGCCACCGGCAGCGTGATCGCGATCGCCGCGACGTTCATGATGGCGTTGGTCATGATCAGGACGAACAGGGAGATGGCCAAAACGAACACGAACCAGTGGGCGTTCTCGAAGGTGACCAGCCAGTTGATGGCCAGCCAGTTCGCGGCACCGGTCTGCCAGAGGCAGAAGCCGATGCTCATGGCGCCGCCGAAGAGCAGGATGATGTTCCAGGGCAGCTCCTCCAGATCCTCCAGGGTCAGGATCTTGAAGACGAAGAACAGGAGGGTGGTGACTAGCAGCACCGCCGACTTGTCCAGCCCGGCCAGGGCGGGCACGAATGAACGCAGCCCCAGCACCGCGATCGAGGAGAACACGATCAGCAGGGCGGCGATCTCCGTCGACGTGATCGGTCCCAGCCGCCTGTGCAGCTCCCGTGCCTTCTCCGTCAGGCCTGGTATGGTCGATTTCTCCGGCTTGAAGAGGATCATGATCAACAGCCAGAGCAGGATGGTCATCACGGCGCCGATCGGCAGCATGTAGTAGGTCAGGCCGAAGAAGGAGATCTCCTCGCCGGTGATGTTCTTGTAGAAGCCGAGCGCCACGGCGCCGCGTGCGGCGCCGAGCAGCGTGATGATGCTACCCGCGCCGGCGACGAACGCCATGCCGATGAAGAGCCCCTTCCCGAAGCGGGTCTGTTTCCCCTCCCTGTCGTACAGGGAGTAGATCGTCATCAGCAGGGGGAAGGTGGTCGCCGCGACCGCGGTATGCGCCATGATCAGCGTCAAGGCCGACGTCAGCGTGAAGCAGCCCAGGTAGATCATGCTGGTGCGCTCTCCCACCAGCGAGAGCGTCTTGTAGGCCAGGCGCCGGGTCAGTCCCGTCTTGGTGAAGACCATGCCGATGATAAGCGAGGCGAAGATGAACCACACCGACGGGTCCATGAAGTCGGTGAAGGCGACCCGCGGCTCCCGGATCAGGAACAGCGCCTGCACGACGCCGATGGTGATGCTGGTGACGCCGATGGGGATGACCTCGAAGACCCACCAGGTCGCCGCGAGGAAGAACAGGGCCAGGGCCGCCTTGCCTTCGGTCGTCAGCGGGAACGACTCGCCGTTGGGATCGACCGCCGGTTCCAGGGGGGGCAGGAGCATGATGGCCGCGAATATGCCCAGACCGAGCATCATGAAGAAAAGTTCGCGCTTTTCGAACCTCTTGAAGAAAGGGGCCGGTCCGGACGGGCTGCCGTGTCGAGCGGTGTCTCTGCCGACGCTGCTCGAGGATGCGGCCGTCCCGCTGTCAGCGGATCCGTGGGTCATTCCGTACCGTCCTTCCGTGCTCCGCTCCCGAGGGCACGATCCTAGCACACGTAACTTCCAGGCGTCGATAACGATAAGACCGATCCGGCAGTCCAGGCCAAGCCCGTCTCAATAATCGATTCCGATCAGATGGATATCAAATTAATGACGCGCCGGAAGTCCTAGAAAACCACTTGACTATTCAGGCGCTTATGCCGATAATCCATAAAACCCAGAATATTCAGAATGAGCTGTAGGTGTCGGATTGAAAAGCTACTACACCACGACGCAGGCTGCGAAGCTCTTGTCGGTTTCCGCCGACACGGTTCTCAAGTGGGTCAAGGCCGGCAAGATCCCGTCGCACAGGACTCCGGGCGGCCATAACCGCATATCCGCCGAAGCCGTGAACGCCCTGTTGCCCGCTGCGGAGCGGACCGCCGAAACGTCCGGCGAGCCGGTGGTCGATCCCGGCTACATATACTGCTGGACCTTCTACGGGGGACCCGACGGCGTCAGGACCGAGTGTCAGGAATGCGTGGCCTACAAGAGCCAGGCGCGCCGCTGCTACGAGATGCGCGTCATCCCCGAGGAATTCGGTCACCTGCGGCTCTTCTGCCAGTCGCGATGCGAGGATTGCGAGTTCTACCAGCTGACCCACGCCCAGCGCCGGAGCGTCCTGATCGTCAGCCGCAACAGGGGCTGGACGTCCGATCTCGTCGAGCAAGCCGCCGCCGCCGGTCTGAGGCTCGAGATCGCGTCGAGCGCGTACGAATGCGGAGCAGTCATCGAGAAGTTCCGTCCCGACTTCATCGTCGTGGACTACTCGTTCGGTATCAGCCGCACGAAGGACATCTGTCGCCACTTCAACGAAGACGCGCGGATCCCCTTCACACGGATCATCCTGACCTCGCGACAGGCCAACTGGGCCGAAGACTGCGCCCAGGACGTCTTCGGCTGGATCGAGAAGCCGTTCACCATGGATCAGCTCGGCGAGTTCATCGAGGGCACCGCCAACCGGGAGCTGCAGGGGGATACCGTCGCCTGACCAAGGAGAAACCCAGATGCTCGACAGTCTGCGAGTCAACAACAGCACCCTCCGCCTGATCAAACAGGACATCACCGATCTGGAGATCCAGGCCTTCGTCTACTACGCCCAGCACGATCTGCAACTGGGGTCGGGTTTCGGGACGGCCATCTCGCTGCGCGGCGGCCCTTCGATCCAGGCGGAACTCGACGCTCTCGCGCCGCTGGCGACCACCGGGGTCGCGATCAGCGGGGCCGGCAGGCTCAAGGCCGATCACATCCTGCACGCTGCGGGGCCGCGCTTCCAGGAGCCGGAGCTCGAGGGCAAGCTGAGGACCACGGTGCTGAATTGCCTCAAGCTGGCCGAGGCGCAGGGTATCTCCGGCCTGGCGTTTCCGGCCATGGGCGCGGGGTTCTACGGCGTACCGCTGCCGGTCAGCGCCGAGATCACCTTGCGGGCGATCAGGGACTACCTCTGCCAGGAGACGAAGCTGGAGACCGTGGTCGTGTGCCTGCTGGACAGCCGCGAATACAAGATCTTCGCGGCGCAACTCTCGGCCCTGGCGTCCGCGCCGGCGAAAGCCTGAGGAGAACCATGAGCGAGTTACTGCATTTCGCCGAGCACCGGCTGCAAGAGGGCGCGCTGCTGTTCATGGCCGCCGTCTACGCGCTGCGCCTGACATGGCTGTTGCGCTTCAAGGCCGGCAAGGAACGCCAGGCCGCCACCGGGCTCGGGAACACGAATCCCCGCAAGGGATTCATCTACTCCTGGGCCAACGTCGCCATGCCGTGGGCCATGGAGAGCACCCGCACCAAGTGGTTCCTCTATCTGCAGTTCGTGGTGTTCCATCTGGGCGTCGTGGCGGCCATCGGCCTGTCGTTCGTCATTCCCTACGGCCCGCACCTGCTGGCTTCGCGGGGGCTGGTCGTCGCGCTGCAGGTCGTGATCGGCGCCGCATTCCTGGTCGGCGTCATGCGGATCTTCCGCCGTGTCGGCAATCTCTACATGCGCGCCATAAGCACCCCGGACGACTTCTTCTCCCTCTTCCTGCTGACCTCCTGGTTCGGCTTCGCGTTCCTCGCGGTGCCCAACTCGACGGCCCGCGGCGAGTGGCTGCTGCTGACGTACTTCATCATGACCGCGTTCTTCCTCGTGTACGTGCCGTTCAGCAAGATCTCGCACTACCTGTACTATCCGTTCACGCGTTACTACCTGGGCAAGACGTTGGGCCACCGCGGCGTGTTCCCGCTCAGGCGCCTGTCCTGATGCGGTCGCGACAGCGTCGATCCGGCCAAATGGAGCAATCATGAGCAAGCGCACTCGTTCCCACAACGCACAGAAGGTCATCGAGCGGATGGGCAAGAAGCTCAACCGGCAGATCGTCGGCTCCCTGGCCGGCTGCGTGCACTGCGGCCTGTGCACCGATTCGTGCCATTACGTGCTGGCCAATCCGGGCGATCCCACCTACGCGCCCGCCTACAAGGCGGACCAGATCCGCAAGATCTTCAAGCGTCACTACGACTGGACCGGGCGGGTCGTCCCGTGGTGGGTCAAGGCCAAGAGCGTCTCCTCGGACGAGGATCTCGAGGCGCTGAAGGATACCGTCTTCGGCAAGTGCACGAACTGCCGCCGCTGCTCCCTCAACTGCCCCATGGGCGTCGACTACGCGACGTTCAACCGCATGGCCCGCGGCCTGCTGGTGTCGGTCGGCGTCATGCCGGAGGGCGTGGCCGTCGTCAGCAAGGACCAGTGGGAGATCGGCAACCAGATGGGCGTGCTCAAGGAGGACTATCTCGAGACGCTCGACTGGCTGTCGGAGGAGATGCAGGACGAGCTGGGCGACGAGAGCGCCGTCATCCCCATCGACAAGGAGGACGCGGACGTCGTCTATTCCATCAACCCGCGCGAGGTCAAGTACGACCCCCGCACCATCTCGGACGCCGCGAAGATCTTCCACCAGGCCGGCGAGAACTGGACCATGCCCAGCGAGGGCTGGGACATGACCAACTTCGGCCTCTTCTCCGGCGACGACGACCTGGGCGGCTCCGTGGCCCGCCGGCTGTTCGAGAAGACCTCGGCGCTGCGCGGCAGGAAGCTGGTCATCTCCGAGTGCGGCCACGGCTACCGCTCCACCCGCTGCGAGGGCCAGAACTGGGCCCAGATGGACGTCGACTTCGAGATGGAGAGCTCGGTGAACACCATGCTGCGCTACATCGAGCAGGGGCGCATCAAGGTGGACAAGAGCAGGAACAAGACGCCCGTGACGTTCCACGATTCCTGCAACAACGCGCGCAGCTGCGGCCTGACCGAGGAGCCGCGCGCGCTGCTGCGCCTGGTCTGCGAGGACTTCCGCGAGATGCATCCCAACCGGGCGGAGAACTACTGCTGCACCGGCGGCGGCGGCGCCATGTCCATGTCCGAGTACACGCCGCGACGCCTCAAGTCGGGCAAGGTCAAGGCGGAGCAGCTCGAGGCCACCGGCGCGCAGATCGTGGTCACTTCATGCCACAACTGCGTGGACGGCCTGCAGGACGTGATCCGTCACTACAAGCTGGACATGAAGGTCACCCAGCTCGTGAATCTCGTCGCGAAGGCGCTGGTCGTCGAGAAGCCGGTCCCGGTCGAGGCGGTGCCGACGCCCGCCGAGGAAGTCGCCGCCATCA
>JAHIYU010000095.1 GCA_018814885.1 bacterium
CGCCGGCGGCGTCGCGCAGGATGCGGCCGCCGTCGGGATCGACGGCGCCGCGCGCGATGCCGGCCAGGTCGAGCATGGCGCGGTTGAGCCAGGCGGCGTGACCGTCCACGCGGCGCAGGCAGACCGGCCGGTCCGAGACGCCCTCGAGGTCGCCCCAGGTGGGGAACGCCCCGCCCGGCCAGCGGCTCTGGTCCCAGCCGCGGCCGCGGATGACCTGCGCCTCGGGATGTTCGGCCGCCCACTTCGCCGTGAGCGCCGCCGCCTCGGCCGCCGAGCGCGCGTCCATCAGCATCACCTGCTCGCGCAGCTTGCCGAGGCCCGAGACGTGCATGTGGGCGTCGTGCAGGCCGGGCAGCGCCAGCGCGCCGGGCAGGCGCACGATCTCCCACGGCGTGTCGCGGGGCGTCTCGCCGTAGATTTCGAGGATGCGGCCGTCGCGGTCGACGGCGATCGCCGCGGCCTCGGGCGCCGTCGGGTCGCCGGTCCAGAACACCGGACCGGTGAAGATGCGCACGGCGGTGTCGGTCTCCTCGGGCGGTTCGTCGCCGGCGAGCGACGCGGCGGCGAAAACCATCATCAGGGCGAGTACGCAACGCATCGGGGTCCTCCTAGTACGGCAAGTCCGTCTGCAGGCTGTCGGGCTGCTCCGCCGGCAGCCTGAACTGTTCCGGGCGCAGGCGCAGCACGTCGCGGCGCCAGGCCTCGGGGTAGCCGACCTCCTCGGCGTGCCCGTCGGTGCGCACGTAGCCGTCGTTGTAGCGGGTGATCAGCTCGCCGGCCAGGGCGCGCCAGCGCGCGAAGACGCGTTCGCCCGTGGATACCGCGTAGGTCGTCAGATAGGCGGCCGCCGACGCGGGATCCTCGGCGTGCAGGCGTAGGGCGGTCTGCTCCACGGCCGGCCGCATGGCGTCCAGGCCGTCCTCCAGCTCGCGCTGCACCGCCCGGATGTCCTCGATCATGTAGTCGTACTTCAGGCAGGCGTAGTTGGCGACGAGGTTGAAGATCCACCAGGCCGAGTCCCACGAGAACGCGTCCAGGCTGCCGGTGGCGAAGGACGCGGGGATGCCGGCGACGCCCGCGTAGAGGGGGATCCAGACGGTGGTGTAGGTGTCGTCCACGCCGTACCACAGGCAACCGCCGATCATGTCGGGCAGGCCGCGGCGGCACTGTGCGATCATGGAGTAGCCGGTCTGCTGGGTGGAGATGGGGCGCTCCCAGGTGCAGCTGGCCCCGTCCTGCTCCCAGCCCATGGGTCGCCAGCGGTTGGGGTTGCCGAAGGGCCCGGCGTCCACGCCGACGGACATGTCGAAGTCGGTGCCCTCGTAGTGGTCGCGCATCAGGTCGCGGACGTCGGCCAGGGTGATCTTCTCGTCGGGCTCGACCCACAGCGGGTAATCGACGGTGCCGGGCACGCCGCGGTGGAAGTCGGGGCTCAACTCGAGCGACGGCGCGGCGCGGCGCAGCAGGCTCCAGACGCGCGTCGCGGTGTAGCGCTTCTTCCGGGGCGCGGCCGGGTCGTAGACGTCGCGGAAGTTGAAGGGCGCGCCCGCGTCGGGATCGTACCAGCCGTTGCGGATGGCCACCTCGAAGACGTTGTCGGAATAGAGCGTGTTCTTGTCGTCGGTGGGAAACGCGCCGATGCGGGCCATGTTGGCGTGGGCGCTGACCGTGCCGTCGGGCAGGCGGCGCGCGACCCACACCGCGCCGATCTCGCCGGCGCCGCAGCCGATCATCTCCAGCAGCCAGACCTCGCGCGGATCGCAGATGGAGAACGACTCGCCGGTGCTGCGGTAGCCGTATTCCTCCGCCAGCAAGGTGATGACCTCGACCGCTTCGCGGGCGGTGCGCGCGCGCTGCAGGGCCAGCTGCATCAGGGTCCAGTAGTGGAGCATCGCGTCCTGGTTCTGCAGCTCGAGCCGCCCGTCGAAGGTGGTCTCGCCGATGGCCACCTGGTGCTCGTTCATCAGGTTCACGTAGGCGTAGGTGTGGTCGACCTGCGGGATCTCGCCGTGGACGGCGCCGTCCCAGTGGCGGATCTGGTAGACGGCGCCGGGCTCGTGGTCCCGCGCCGGCTGACGGCGCAGGATGGCGTGGAAGACGCCGTCGCAGGTGTAGGTGACGAACGCCGAGCCGTCGGCCGAGGCGCCGGGGGTGACCAGCAGGTTGGTGCAGGCGGGGGCGGGGGCGGCGAGCAGGAGCAGGGCGGAGAAGGCGGGTAATGCGCGGATCATGGGGATCTCCGTTCGGCGCGGGGATGTTTCCTCGCATGATGAAGAATGTCGCTCGCCCTGTCCAGCATATCACGCCCCTGGACAACCCCACCCCCGTCCTTCATCCTGCCGAAGACGAGGCAACCCGTACCGGCTCCCGACATCCGAGGGGTCGTCGCGGAGCGCCTCGCGAAGCGCGAAGCGGAGCAGTGATCCCTCGGATGCCGGGAGCCCGCACATGATCCGCCTCCTCGCCGTGGGCAGGATGAAGGACCCCCATCTGGCGGAGCTCTGCGCCGATTTCGCCCAGCGCATCGGCCGCTGGTCCGCCCTGGAGATCATCGAGCTGAAGGACCAGGACCCCGACCGCGAGGCGGCGGCCATGCTGCAGAAGCTCGGCACCGGTCCCGTCCACGCCCTGGACGAGCGGGGCGATCCGATGTCTTCGCGCGAATTCTCGTCGGTGCTGGCGTCCCACGGCTCGCCCACGTTCCTGATCGGCGGTCCGGACGGTCTCGGCGGCGCGGCCAGGAAGCGCGCCGACCGCATCCTCTCCCTGTCCCCGCTGACCTTCACCCACGAGACCGCGCGCTACCTGCTGTTGGAGCAGATCTACCGCGGGCTGGCCATCGGCCGCAACCATCCGTACCATCGCGCGTGAGGACCGGAACCCCCGGCCCTCGTCCTTGTTCGAGAAGCCTCCGGATATCTGGACGCCGGCCCTGCCGTTCCCTATACTGTTGCCCGGTTCGCAGCACCCTATTCAGCGAAGGCGAGTTCCACCGATGATCCCCACCCCACGGCCCACGCGCGGACGCGGCCTGCTCGCGGCGCTCGCGCTGACGGTGCTGGCGCTGCCCGCCGCGGGCGCGACCCTCATCCTCACCGGCACCCCCGGCGCGCTGGTCGTGATCGA
>JAHIYU010000096.1 GCA_018814885.1 bacterium
ACCGTCGCGTCCACGAGCGCGACCGCGGGCCGCCCGTCCCGGATCCGCGCCAATTCGCCCAGGACGCCTTTCCCGCAGACATAGCGTCCGCGGCTCCCGCCGCATCTGATGGTGATTTCCTTCGTCTTGACGGTCATGGCCCTTCCTGCGCCGGAGACGTTTCGCTGTCGCGGACGGTGCATGATATCAGATCGCGCTGGCATCGCAACAATACCCAGCAGTTCGAGAGGCAAATCCCTCGACGAGCATTGTGTTTTCGATTGACCGGACTAACCCAGGGACTAACTTAGGGGTGAGATGGGGGCTTGCCTTTCGCGGCGCCCCCCGCCTGGAAACCGCTCAAGGAGTGTAGTGCATCATGGCTGCGAAGATGACAGAAATCCGCTGGCACGGACGAGGGGGACAGGGCGCCAAGACCGCCGCGATCTTCCTGGCCGAAGCGGTGATGGAGCGCGGCAAGTACAGCCAGGGATTCCCCGAGTACGGTCCCGAACGCCGCGGCGCGCCGGTCCGGGGTTACACCCGCATCTCCGAGGAGCCCATCCGCGTCCATTGCAGCATCGCCGCGCCCAAGTACGTGATCGTGCTCGACTCGTCCCTGCTCGATTCCCCAGCCGCCGGCGTGGCCGACGGCATGAAGGACGATACGATCTTCCTGATCAACACCCTCGATACCCCGGCGGCCATCCGCAAGCGCCTGGGACTCAAGGGTGGCGAGGTGCATACCATCGACGCCTCGCTGATCGCCAAGGAGAGCTTCGGCCGTGCCATACCGAACATGCCCATGATCGGCGCGCTGGCCAAGATCTCGGACGTGATAGAACTGGATGAATTGACCCGCTGCATGGCTTCGCAGCTCAAGAAGAAGTTTTCCCAGGCCGTCGTCGACGGGAACGTCACCGCCGTCAAACGGGCCTACGAGGAGTTGGTGTCAGAATGAGCAACATTCCGACCAAGGACCTGCACGACGGGGGCATCATCACCGACGCCGGCAACGCAGCCGATTTCAAGACCGGCGACTGGCGCTCCGACGTCCCCCGGTGGGTCGCGGAGAACTGCACGCATTGCATGTTCTGCTGGATCTACTGTCCCGACAGCGCCGTCATGCTGGACACCTCCGGCGAGAAGACCCAGATGACGGGGTTCGTGTACGAGCATTGCAAGGGTTGCGGCATCTGCGCGCAGCACTGTCCGCCCGCGAAGAAGGGCAAGGCGGCCATCGTGATGGTTCGCGACGAGAAATGAGCCACGGAAAGGAGAGTCCCATGAAGCAGCTGTTTGTCGGGCTGACCGGGAACGAGGCCGTGGCGACCGCTTTCAAGCAAGCACGTCCCCACGTGGCCCCGGCCTTCCCGATCACGCCGCAGACGGAAATGATGCACAAGTTCGCCGACTTCGTCGCCGACGGCGAGGTCGACACCGAGATGGTCCTGGTCGAGAGCGAGCATTCGGCCATGAGCGCCGCGGTGGGCGCTTCCGCCACCGGCGCGCGCGTCTTCACCGCCACCAGCTCGGCCGGTTTCGCCCTGATGTGGGAAGTGATCTACATCGCGGCCAGCCTGCGCCTGCCCATCTGCATGCCGGTGGTCAACCGCGCGCTGTCGGGCAACATCAACATCCACAACGACCACTCCGACGCCATGGGCGGCCGCGACGCCGGCTGGATCCACCTGTGGTGCGAGAACACGCAGGAGGCCTACGACGCCGCCCTGATGTGCTGGCGCATCGCCGAGCACAAGGACGTCCGCCTGCCGGTGATGATCAACTACGACGGTTTCATCATCAGCCACACGGCGGAGTCGCTGCACATCCTGCCGGACGAGGACGCCTGGAAGTTCATCGGTCCCAAGGACCTGGGCGCGGGCTACTCGCTGCTGGACGTGGAGAATCCCATCACCGTCGGTCCCCTGGACCTGACCGACTACTACTTCGAGCACAAGACCTCGCAGATCGCGGCGATCAACGACTCGCCCCGGCACATCGCCGCGGTCTTCAAGGAGTACGGCGAGCTGAGCGGGCGCGTGTACGACTTCATCGAGGAGTACCGCACCGACGACGCCGAGATGATCATCGTCGTGCTCGGATCGACCGCGGGCACCGCCAAGGTGGTCGTGGACACGTACCGCGAGCGGGGCGTGAAGGTAGGCCTCGTGAAGATCCGCGTCTTCCGTCCGTTCCCCGCGGCGGCCCTGGCCAAGGCCCTCGGCAAGGCCAAGGTCGTGGGCGTCATGGACAAGTCGGTGACCTTCGGCGGCTTCGGCGGCCCGGTCTTCAACGAGGTCCGCTCGGCCATGTACGGCCTGCCCGACCCGCCCCGGATCCACGACTGGATCTTCGGGCTGGGCGGACGCGACACCGACATCGCCCAGATCGAGAGTCTGATCGACCAGCTCCAGGCCATCGCCGGGGGCAAGGCAGCCGAGGACGTCAACATGCTGGGCGTACGCCTGTAAAGGAGGTTCGACGATGGCAAATCTGCAGACGCTTTCGAAGCGCGATGACCTCCTGACCGGCGGACACCGGGCCTGTGCCGGTTGCACCGGGTCGAACATCCTGCGGCAGGTCATGCTGACCGCCGGACCGGACACGGTCGTGGGCGGCGCCACGGGCTGCATGGAGGTCGTCACCACCATCTTCCCGTACACCGCCTGGAAGACCCCGTTCATCCACTCGGCGTTCGAGAACGCCGCGGCCACGATCTCCGGCGCCGAGACGGCCTTCCGCGCCCTGAAGAAGCGCGGCGAGCTGCCCGTCCAGCGCGAGAAGATCAACTTCATCGCCTTCGGCGGCGACGGCGGCACCTACGACATCGGGCTGCAGTCCCTGTCGGGGGCCATGGAACGCGGCCACAACATGCTCTACGTCTGCTACGACAACGAGGCGTACATGAACACCGGCATCCAGCGCTCGGGCGCGACGCCATTCGGCGCGCACACCTCGACCGCGCCCGCCGGCAAGGTCAAGCAGGGCAAGGAGCAGCACCGCAAGGATCTGACCAAGATCATGGTCGCTCACAACATCCCCTACGTGGCCCAGACCACGCCCTTCCACTGGAAGGACCTGCAGAT
>JAHIYU010000097.1 GCA_018814885.1 bacterium
CATCGCTACTACGACCGGGCGACCGAAACGCCGGCCTTGGGGGTGAACAGGCGGCACGAGTTGAAGTACGCGTACTGATGAGTGAACTTGGCCGATCCATTTCGATCTCATCTATAGCGGGGACAATCACAGTGGCACAACAAAAAGGACTCGGGGCGACCCCCGCCGGTAGCCCCGAGTCACGGAACCCAAGCTGCGAGCAAAAGCTCTGTGCCCGGTCCCTGCATCGTCCTTCCGGATCCCGGCTCGCTGCCATCGCCCGGAGAGGAAACTAGACAATGCAACGATACCGCCCGGATATCACAACTCTATCACGCTGAAATCATATCTTCGGGACGAATGCGCGGTCGTTCCGGAATCCGGAGTATGAAAGCGGACAATAAGTTGGGCCTGTGATAGGATCGTGATAAACACATGCGATACTTACCCTGAAATGCGAGAGGTGATCAGTTGGCGAGCCAGGCGAATCGACGTGTCCTGATCGTGGAGGACGACTGCGACCTGACCGAGGTCGTGACGCTCCACCTGCAGAACGAGGGCTACGAGGCCGTCGCCACTCACGACGGGCGCGCGGGGCTCGACGCCTTCGCCACCGGCAAGTGGACGGCGATCCTGCTTGACTGGATGCTGCCCGGCCTGTCGGGTCTGGATGTGTTGCGCGAGATACGGGAGCAGGACCGCCAGATCCCGGTGTTGATGCTCACTGCCCGCGGCGAGGAAGCGGACAAGGTGCTCGGGCTCGAACTCGGCTGCGACGACTACATGACCAAGCCGTTCAGCCTGCGGGAGTTGACCGCGCGCCTGAATGCCTTGCAACGGCGTGTCGAACTGGCTCGTTACATAGCACAGGGGTCGAGCGAGGACAAGATCCTCGATTTCGGCTCCCTGGAGATCGATCATGCCAAGCGCAAGGTCGTCGTCCGCGGCGAGCCGGTGAAGCTGACCCTGAAGGAATACGACCTGCTGTTCACCCTGGCGTCGCATCCCGGGCGCACATACTCGCGCACCCAGCTCCTGAACAAGGTCTGGGACCAGGACTCGGACGTATACGAGCATACGGTCAACTCGCACGTGAATCGCCTGCGGGGCAAGATCGAGGAGAATCCAAACCGGCCCCGCTACATCCTTACCGTTTGGGGAATCGGCTACCGGTTCACCGACGATTTCTGACCGGCTGAGAGGAACGATGATCCGCGGGAGCTTCTTCAAGACCCTGCATCTCCGCATGTCGGTGCTTTTCCTGGCGCTGCTCGCGGTGGTGTTCGTGGGTTATTACCAGTGGGTCAACCGGACCATCTACGAGGTGGAATGGGCCCCGGGCGAGGAGCAATGGCACAACGAGCTGCAGGAAGCGGAGTCGGACAGCCTGGCAGCTCTGCTGACCGCGACGCTCGACGACTCGACGGCGCGCCACCTGGTCCTCGCCGACTACGGGCGCCATATCGCCGCCTTCGACGCCGAGCTGGCCCTGGTCGACGGCAGCGGCTGGATCCTGGCCACGACCCGGCCGGACAGCCTGTCGCGCATCCTGCGTTTCGTCAGCCCGGTCCTGCTGGATTCCATGTCGCTGGACGACTGGGACTACAGCTCCTACCCCGATTCCTACGACATGGACGCCTACGTGAACCGCATCACCGGCGTGCTGCCGATCCGCGTGGACGGCGACAGCACCGCTCCGGCCGATGCCTGGCTGCTCTCCAGCTTCAAGCCCCTGGCAGTCAGCACGACGGACCTGGACTACGAGGACCGCATCCGCCGGATCCGCGGCGCCGGCGCCATGCTGCTCTACGCCTTCCTGACGGGGCTGGTCATCATGGCCTGGGTCAGCCGTCGTATCAGGGCGCTTTCGGCGGATATGGCGAAGTATCGCGAGGGGGACTACGAGCATCGCGCCAGCGAGGGCGACCGGGACGAGATCGCGACACTGGGGCGGGACTTCAACCGACTCGCCGACAGTCTCACCGACGTGATCGGGAAGCTGAAGCAATCCGAGGAGTACCGCAAGCAGCTCGTGGCCAACATCTCACACGATCTGCGCACGCCCATGGCCAGTCTGCGCGGGCACGTGGAAACGCTGACCCTGCACGACCAGGACTTGTCGCCGGAGGTTCGCGAGCGCGCCTTGAGCACCATCGCCGCAAACACCGACAACCTCGAAGCGCTCATCGAGCGTCTCTTCGAGTTGACGCAGCTCGAAAGCGGCCGGATGGAATACCGTCGCGAGGCCTTCTCCCTCGAGGAGCTGTCCCACGAGGTACTCGCCCGCTGCGAGGGGCCGGCCGCCGAGAAGGGCGTCGCGCTCCATTGCGACGTGGCGGGCGAACTGCCCCTGGTGGACGCGGACCCCCTGCGCATCGGCCAGGTCCTGCAGAACCTGGTGGGGAACGCCGTCAAGTTCAACCGGGTCGATGGCGAGGTGCACCTCATCCTGACCGCCAAGGCGGACGGCGTGGCCGTGGAGGTCCGCGACACCGGTATCGGCATCGCCTCGGAGGATCTCCCCCACGTCTTCGAGCGGTTCTACACGGCCGAGAAGAGCCGGACCGCCAAGGGCGCGGGGCTGGGCCTGGCGATCGCGCACCGCATCGTCACCGGGCACGGCAGCGAGTTGACGATCGAGAGCGACAAGGACGTCGGCACGGCATTTCGTTTCACCCTGCCGGCGGCGAACCTGGACTGACCCCCCGCATTCAGCCCCGCACGAGCTCCCGCGCCACTACGGCACCGCCCGCCACGGCCATCCCCAGCAATACCAAGGCCGCCGTCCAGTCGCCCAGCAGCGCCTTGCCGAGACCGAAGGTCAGGCCGTAGGTCATGGCCACCCCCGCAGCCCAGGGCCGCAAGGTCCCCCAGGCGAGGCCGGTCCCGGTCGCGGCCGGCCGGCCGGCCGCGACCGGGCCCCAGATGCCGCCGGGTCCCACGCGGGCGTGGAACGCCCGCAGTCTATCCATCGCCACCGGGCGGGTCAGCAGGGTCACCGTCAGCCAGCAGATCACCGATACCGGGGCCAGCACCAGCGCCTTGTGATGGGTCTCCAGCGCCATGCCGCCGATACGCGCCGGCGTGGCGAAGAGCGCGTAGGCGGATCCGTTCTGGAGCCAGGCGACGAGCTCGAAACCGACGGCGACCACCACCGAGGAGGCCAGCGCCGCGATCTCGCTCCAGGCGTTGATCCGCCACCAGAACCAGCGCAGGATCAGGACGGGGCCGATGCCCGCGCCCATGGCCCAGACGAACAGCCAGGCCTTGCCGATCGAGGTCAGGGCGAGGGCGACCATCACCGCCAGGCTCATCAGCACCGCTACGCAGATCTTGGCCACCAGGACGGCCTCCCGCTCGCCCGCGTCACGGCGCAGGAAACGCCGGTAGATATCGTTGACGAGGTAACTGGCGCCCCAGTTCAGATGCGTGTCGATGGTCGACATGAAGGCGGCGAAGAACGACACCAGCAGCACGCCCAGCAGCCCGGGTCCCAGCACCTTCAACATCACGAGCGGATAGGCGGCTTCCTCGCTGACGCCCTCGGGCACGGCGGGGATTAGGACCAGGGAGCAGAGCGCCACGATGATCCACGGCCAGTAGCGCAGGGCGTTGTTGGCGATCACGAACCAGAGGGTGGCGCCGCGGGCGTGGCGTTCGTCGCGGGCGGCGGCCATGCGCTGGATCAGGTAACCGCCCCCGTCGGCGTTGTGGCTGGCCCACCACATGACGGTCACGAAGACGGTGAACTTGAAGAGGTCCGTGTCGAGCCCCATCCCGCCGCCGGGCACGAAAGCCAGGGTGCCATCGTTGAACAGCGGCGCCGTGACCAGCTTCTCCCGCAATCCGGACAGCCCCCCGACACGGTCCAGGGCTGCCACGGCCAGGGCGATCGAACCGGCCATGGCCAGGGCGAACTGGATCACGTCCGTCACCACGACGCCCCAGAACCCGGCCATCAGGGCGTAGCTCAGGGCCAGCGCCGCACCGACGGGAATGGCGATCTCGCGGGGGATGCCCAGCACCATCTCCGCCACGGTGCCCAGTCCCAGCAGGACCCAGCCCATGACGATCAGGTTGTAGAGGATCGCGAAATAACCCGCCTTGAAACCGCGCAGTAAGGCCGCCGGCTTGCCGGAGTACCGCATCTCGATCAGCTCGTTGTCGGTGACCACGCCGGCCCGGCGCCAGAAGCGCGAGAAGAGGAAGACCGCCAGCATCTGGCTCATCACGTAATGCCAGCCGAACCAGTTGAACCAGATGCCGTCTTGGCGGACGAAGCCGGTCACCGCCAGGGGCGTGTCGGCCGCGAAGGTGGTGGCCACCATGCTCGTGCCCAGCACCCACCACGGCAACGAGCGCCCCGCCAGGAAGTACTGACCCATCGACGACGAGGCACGCCGCCTGAAGGCGAGGCCCAGACCGATGGTCAGCACCAGGTAACCGAGGATCACGATCCAGTCGGCGGTATGTAGCTGCGACACGCGATCCCCCCGGTGCGATCTGCTGCGGCTGCGGCGAGCGGAGACAGTATCGGCGGAAAGGCGACGCCGCGGCGAGGGAAAAGTATGCCCCCCGCCCCCGGCGAGGTTCCCTTGTGCGCGCCGCGCATGGTAGACTGGGAGCCCGCGTCGCCCGTCGTCATGAATGAGAGAGGTTCCCGTGTCCGCCGGCAGCCGCCATCAGCGGGGACATGCCCGCCGTCGCCCATGGCGCGTCCCGCTCATCATCGCCCTGGGCGGACTGTTCGCGTTGGCGGGTCTCCGCCTGCTCCTGTCCAGCGACGGTATCCGCGGCATGGTGCGCTCGCTCGTGACCCGCGCGGAACCGGACTCCCCGGACGGGCAATGGAATCCCGTGCGGCCGGTCGTCGCCGACGACCGGCTCAGTCCCGAGCAGCGGGAAAAGATCAAGCGGCTGCTCAGCCTGGGCTACGCCGGCGGCACCAGGCCCGCCTCCGTCGCGTCCGGCGTCACCGTCATCGATGAGACTCTGGCCAGCCGGGGACTGCGCTTCTTCATCTCGGGCCACGCGCCCGAGGCGATGTTGATGACCCGCGACGGGGAGATCGTCCACGCCTGGCGCTACGCCTACGAAGACCTCCATGCCTCCCGACCCGCCGTCTTCCCGCCCCCCGTCTCGGCGACCGGTTGCTGGCGCCGGGCGCGGCTGTTGCCCGACGGCGACCTGCTGGCCATCTACGAGGGCCATGCGCTGATCAAGCTCGACAGGCGTTCCCGGCTGATCTGGAGCTATGCCGGCAAGTGCCACCACGACCTGGACCTGGACGCCGGCGGCAACATCTACGTGCTGACGCGCGAAGCCGACGTCGTGCCTCGTCTGCATCCCGACGATCCCGTCCTGCTCGATTACGTGACCTTGCTGGACCACGACGGCGTCTTCCAGCGCAAGATCCCCCTGCTCGAAGCCTTCGAGAACTCTCCCTACGCCGGGCTGCTGCCGAAACCCGGGGTATCCGGCGACATCTTCCACACCAACACCCTCGAACTGCTCGACGGGCGTCTGGTCGATCGCTCACCGGCGTTCAGAGCCGGCAACATGCTGATATCGGTGCGGGAGCTGGATGCGATCGCCGTGCTGGACCCCCGCACCGAGACCATCGTCTGGGCCGCGAAGGGCTCCTGGTCCCGCCAGCACGAACCCACGGTCCTGGCCAGTGGCAACATCCTGCTTTTCGACAACGTGGGCCACCGGGGCCACTCGTGCGTCCTGGAAATCGATCCCGTCTCGCTCGAGTCGATCTGGGAATACGCCGACGGACCCCAGACGCCGCTTTTCTCCGAAACGTGCGGCGCCGGCCGACGCCTGGCCAACGGCAACACCCTGATCGTCGAATCGGACAACGGGCGGGCCCTGGAAGTGACGCCGGACACGCGGATCGTCTGGGAGTACTACAACCCCCACCGGGCCGGCGAGGAACGGGAGCTGATCGCGGCGATCCCGGACATGGAGATCCTGCCGGACGAGGCCTATCCGGTCTGGCTGTCCGACCGTTGAAGCCGGGCGCGTCCCGCCCATGTGAGAATATCCTATTGAACAAACCGTATCGTCAGACAAGGCGTTCGGAATCAAGTGGAGACGAAAGTTGAGCGATACTCCAGAGATGTGATATAATATGTTCTGCAGTGAATTATTGTGCGCTGGGCGCCCCGATCCCGCGTGCCTCATCCCCACTGCTGGATTCGAACGAGCGCGTTCCCGGTCGCACGGCCCGCTTTTGCGCTGGAGGTAGCATTATGACCAAGTTAACGCTGATCCTGACCCTGATCCTGGCGGCAGGCCTGGCCTCGGCCCAGTCCGATGTGCTGATCAACGAGGTGGACGCCGACACCGATGGCACGGACATCCTCGAATTCGTCGAGTTGTACGGCGATGCCGGCGCACCTCTCGACGGTCTCGTGCTGGTGTTCTACAACGGCAACGGCGACGTTTCCTACGACGCCTTCGACCTGGACGGCTTCGCCCTTGACGGCAGCGGCTTCTTCCTGCTGGGCAACGCCGGCGTGGTGCCCACGCCCTCGATCATCTTCGCATCGAACGGCCTGCAGAACGGGGCCGATGCGGTGGCCCTCCACGTCGGCGACGGCGCCGACTTCCCGACCGGTACGGCCGTGACCACCACCAACCTGATCGACGCCGTGGTCTACGACACCAACGATGCGGACGACGCCGGCCTGTTGGCCCTGCTGCTGCCAGGCGAGCCGCAGCTGAACGAGGGCGGCGGCGGCAACAGCGCGGCCCACTCCAACATGCGCTGCCCCGACGGCGGCGGCGGCGCGCGCGTCACGACGAGCTTCTACCAGTTCCTGCCCACGCCGGGGGTCAGCAACAACCTGGCCTGCGAACCGGTCGCCGACGAGCGGATGAGCTGGGGCGGTCTGAAGTCACAGTACAGGTAGGTTCTTCGCCCCCGCATGACGCAAGGCCCCTCCACGGTGGAGGGGCCTTTTCGTGCGTCGCGGCCGGACCGGCGGTCACATCCTGGCGACGATCGCCTTCGCGAACCCGGAACAGCTCACCTCGGTCACGTCCTGCCGGCCCTCGCCCTTCATCAGACGGGCCAGGTCGTAGGTCACGTGGCCGTCCCTGATGGTCCGCTCCACGCCGTGCAGGATGAGGTCCGCGGCATCGATCCAGCCCATGTGGCGCAGCATCATCTCGGCCGAGAGGATCAGCGAGCCGGGGTTGACCTTGTCCAGGCCCGTGTACTTGGGCGCGGTGCCGTGGGTGGCCTCGAAGAGCGCCACCTCGTCGCTCATGTTGGCGCCCGGCCCCAGGCCGAGGCCGCCGACCAGCGCGATGGCCGCGTCGCTCATATAGTCGCCGTTGAGGTTCGGCAGCGCCAGGACGCTGTACTCGCCCGGGCGGGTCTGGATCTGCTGGAAGATGGAGTCGGCGATGCGGTCCTTGATGAGGATCTTGCCCGGGGGCATCTTGCCGTCCAGTTCGTCCCACAGTCTCTTCTCGCTGATGAAAGCGTCGCCGAAGTCGCGCGCGGCCAGCTCGTAGCCCCACTTGGCGAAGCTGCCCTCGGTGAACTTCATGATGTTGCCCTTGTGCACCAGGGTCACCGACGGCAGGTCGTTCTGGATGGCCCATTCGAGGGCCTTGCGGACCAGGCGCTCGGTGCCGAACACGCTGATGGGCTTGATGCCGATGCCGCTGTCGATGCGGATCTGGCGGCCGGTCTTCGCCTTGATCAGCTCGATGATGGCCAGCGCCGTCTCGCTGCCGCGCTCGAAGTCGTAGCCGGCGTACACGTCCTCGGTGTTCTCGCGGAAGATCACGAAATCGACCTGGTCGGCGTACTTGTTGGGACTGGGCACGCCCTCGAAGTACTTGATCGGGCGCACGCAGGCGAAGAGGTCCAGGTGCTGGCGGAAGCGCACGTTGATGCTGCGGAACCGCTCGCAGACGCCGTCGTCCTTGCCGCACTTGTCGCACGTGCCGTCATGATCCTGCTGGTGCGAGCAGTGCAGGCAGACGTGGGTCTCCTCGCCGATCGGGGTGGTGAACGGGCCCTTGATGGCGATCTTCAGGTATCTGATGGCGTCGACGGTCTCCTGCGGAAACTCGCTGCCGTAATGCTGCAGGCCCTCGAGTCCCGCGTAGAGTGGGCACCAGGCGATGGAACGCCGGCCGCCGTAGGCCCCGGTGACGGCGCCGTCGACCACTAGCTGCATGGCGGGTGTGATATCCAGGCCGATGCCGTCTCCGCGCAGACAGCCGATCACCGGACGATCGCCGGTGACGAGCTCTCCGTCGACATGCTCGATGAGGTCGCCTGCGGGGATTTTGACTTCTTTGAAATCCATCGCGCCATCCTCCATTCGCGTTCTTGCACGGGGCCAAACCGGGTAAAGATACGCGATGGGAGGCGCAACTTCAAGCTGCAGCGGGCAGTGGCAGGCGGCACGCACGCCGACGGCCTCTGCAGGCCCGGCCGGCCGGGACGCCGCGGATGACGGTCAGACGGGGGCCAGTTCCAGCGCCGACACGACATCCGGCGCGAGGTCGAGGAACTGGTCCAGGTTGAGCAGCTTCAGCACATGCCGCACCGAATGCACGGGCGCCGCGAAGATCACGTTGCCGCCCGTCCCCTTGAACTCCTCGCTGATGACCAGGAAACTGCCCAGCCCGCTGGAGGAGACGAAGGAGACGTCCGCCAGCGACACGACCAGTCTCTTGTTGCCGGCCGCTCTCAGGGCGGCGCACTCCTCCCTCAGGACCTGCGCCGCCGCGGCGTCGATCCGGCCGCTGACGTACAGCACGGGGTGGCAATGCTGGTCCGTGACCAGCTGGGTTTTCATCTGACTAGACATGAATCTCCTCACTTTTGTCGCTGTCGAGCAGCGATCTGAATCCGACGAGGTACAGATTTCCCACCGCCGTGCCCGGCAGGTAGGTCTTGTCGCTGGCCAGCTTGTCGACGACCAGCATGCCGAGGCCGCGTCCCTTCAGACGGTTCACCTTGTCCGACAGATCCGGCGGCGTCCAGCCCGCGGGGTCGAACGGCGCCCCCCGGTCCCGGATCAGGAAATGCCCCCGTAACAGGGTGGGGTCGCCCTCGCCGTCGGCGTCGGCGTCCGGCTGCCACCAGATATCGAGTGACCGCTCCGTGTCCCCGCCGTACCCGTGCTCGGCGATGTTCGCGCAGATCTCGTACAGCCCCGTCTCGAGCAGGGCCCTCTCCTCCTCCGGGATTCCCTTCAGACCGGGTGTCATCCCGATCCACCGACCGATCTCGCCGAGCTGATCCAGATCGGCGTTCAGCTTGAGATGCAGGGCGTGGAGCAGGTTGTCCAGCAGGTCCTCGTCGCTGGTGAATCCGTTGACACGATCGGCCACCCGCCTGTGGACCGCGCCCTCGCGGCTGATGGCCAGCAGGGTGAGGTCGTCGCTCTGGGGCAGATTACCCGACCAGCGTCGGGCCCTCTCCTGCAGGGTCTTCAGCAGGGTCCGGCGGCCCGACCCGGACTTCTCCGCCAGCACCTCCACGATCCGTCCGAAGCCGAATTCCTCCTCGGTGTGCGCGTGCGGAGCCTCGTTCAGGCCGTCCGTGTACTGCAGCGCCAGATCCCCGGACGCCAGGACGATCTCCGCGTCCTGGAGCGTGCCGGCGAGCACGCCCCCGCGCATGGCACCGATGGGGATGCCCCGGGTTTCGAACCTCTCCACCTCGCCGCTCTGCGCCCGGTAGACGAGCAGGGGGCTGTGGGCCGCCGAGGCGTAGGTGAGCACGCCGCTCTCCGGGTTGAGGATACCGAAGAAGGCGGTCACGAAGACTCCCGGCGCCAGTTGATCGACCAGCCCGTCTTCCAGGGCGATGAGCAGTTCGCGGGGCGAATCGAAGCGGTCGCGCAGGGAGCGGATCAGCACGGCCAGCATGGACGTCACGAGACAGCCGCCGAGACCCTTGCCGGCCACGTCGGCTATGATGCAGCCGACCCGGCCGTCGGGCAGCCGAAAGACGTCGAAGAAGTCGCCGCCGACCTCCGCGGCGGCCTGATAGGACCCTTCGATGACGAATTCGCCGGCGACCGTGTAGGACTTGGGCAGCAGGGAGAGCTGGATGTCCCGGGCCAAATCCATCTCGTGCGCCAGCCGCTCCTTCTCCACCAGGCCCCGCTGGGACTCCCGGATACGGGCGGCCATGTCGTCGACGGTATCGGCCAGCAGACCCAGTTCGGTGCGGTCGTGCATGTGCATGGGACTGTCCAGGTCGCCGCGACCGATCCTCTCGAGACCCTTGCGCAGGACGGCGACAGGACGCAGCAGCTGGCGCATCAGCAGCACGGACACCGTCAGGCTGACGAGCAACAGCGCGGCGGAAACCAGGAGCAGCTGACGCCTGGCCCGCGTCACCAGGGCTTCGACGGTGTCCCGGCGCAGCCCGACCACGGCGCGGCCGAGTCGCTGGCCGTCGGTGCGCAGGGCGTCCACCGCCGCGACCAGCAGGTGGCCGCTGCCCAGGAACACCTCGCCTTCGTCCAGCTCCAGACTCGTCTCGACCGGCACCAGGCTGTCGAGCAGGGCCAGGCTCATGCCGTACATCCGGACATCGGAGTGCCCCTTGATCGTGCCCTGGTGGTCCAGGACCGCCACCACCGCCAGGTCCGGGCGCTTCATCTGGATTTCGGACACTACGGGGTTAAGAGTGAGTTCGGGGAAGTCGTCCAGCAGGGCGTCAGCACTCAGATGCGCCAGGTTCGAGGCCTCCAGCAGCAGACGGGCCTCGACTTCCGACGCGAGCAGCTCGCGTGTGTTCTTCTCGGACACGGCCCCGACGCCGATGACACAGATCGCGACCAGCGTCGCCGCGGCGCCGCTGACGATCAACCTCATGCTCACCACGCGCCGGGGTTTCGGCCGCCCTGCGGCCCCGACGCCCTTGCCGTCAACGGTCATCGCACACCTCCGGCGCCGTCCCTGCTGCTATCCTGCAGCGCGCGGATCCGCGCCTGCTGTTGCCGTGCGCGCTCGAGATAGCCCTGGGTGCGCGGATCGTCCGGCGCCACGCGCAAGGCCTGCTCCCAGATCTTGACCGCGCCGGCCAGATCGCCCGCGGCGTAGGCCGCCATTCCGCGCGTCAGGTATTCCTCGCGCAGGGCATCGCAGACCTCCTGGCCGTGCGGGTTCTCGGACCACACCAGTTCCCAGATGCGCACGGCCTCGTCGGCGTCGCCGGCGTCGAAGAGCTCGCGGGCGCGACGCGAGAGGGCCGCGAGTTCCTGGCGGCGACTGGCGCTGAGCGTCGGCGGGAGCGCGCCCGTCCCGGTCTTGGCGTCGGCCCGCACGGGCGGTTCGTTGCCGAGGGCCGCCAGCTGCGCCGCCATCTCGTGCTCGCGTTGCCGACGCTCCTGCTCGTAGGCGAGTTGGCGACGGCGCTCGCCGATGGAAGAGCGCAGGCTGGACAGCGTGTCCGCGGGAGCGCCCAGCGACGCCGCCCTCGCGACCGCCGCCTCGGCCTCGTCGACCAGCCCCACCCGGACCAGGCTTCGCGCCTCGCCGCAGACGGCCGCCAGACGCTGGGTCCGCTTGCGCTGGACCCGGTCGAGCATGGCCAGGATGTCCGCGTCCTGCGGGGCGAGCCCCAGGGCCTCGGCGAAGAGCCCGTGGGCCTCGTCGAGCTCGTCGGCGACGAAGGCGTCGAGGCCGCGCGCGTAGAGATCCTCGATGTCGTGCGAACGCCTGGCGCTCACCGCGCTCAGGTCGCGCAGGCGCTGCAGTTCGGCCTGGGCCACGGTATCCTGCGGCGCCTTGGCCGTGAGCTGGCCGAGCGTGATGATGGCCGAGGCCAGGTCGCCCGCCTGCACCTGCACGCGGGCCAGGTCGCCGAGCACCTCGAGCTCCAGGGCCGCGGCCTGGGCGTTGTCGGGATCGAGCAGGCGCGACATCGACAGGCGGTCCAGGGCGTTGGAGTGGTCCCCGGCCGAGAAGGCGCTGCGGGCGGAGGCGAGCAGCTGCTCGCGTCGCGCGCGATCGCTCTCGGCGAAGGCCCGGTCCATCTGCAGGCGTTGATCCTCGGCGGCCCGCGCCAGGGCGTCATGGCGGACCTGGTCCACCGGCGGCCCGTGCAGGAAGCTCACGCCGAGCCGCTTCACCGCGCCCAGGCGATGATCCTCGAAGGCGAAGTCGACGAGCACGTCCCGCCAGCGCAGCCCGAAGCCGGCGGTCAGGGTGCCGGCCAGGACGCCCAGACGCAACGCGGCCTGGTCGCGATAGTCTACCTCGGCGCCCAGGTGCAGGCGCGAGTCCATGCCCGCCGTCTTTTCCAAGTCCAGCGAGAGCAGACCCCGGAGCGTCTCGCCGAGCGGACGGCGCCAGGCGGTGCCGAGGCGCATGGCGCGGGGGTCCGGCACGCTCTCCACGTCGAGGCGGACCGACGGCTCGACCAGGTTGCGGATTGCCAGGCCCAGGGTCCAGGCCCGGGCCGCGGGCGAATCGCCGCCCCGCAGCACGAGCGGATGCACGAGCACGCCGGCGTCGATGCCGAAGCCGCTGCCCGCGTAGCCCGCCAGGCTATGCCGCTGCAGCTTGAAGCCGCCGCCGACGTTCACGCCGGACCGGAGGGCGCGGGCGTATGCGAGCAGGATCTCGAGTTCCTGGTCCTTCAGATCGTCGGCCAGCAGGACGTTGCGATCGTCTCGGGATTCGATGCCGTCCACGCCGAAAGTGCGGAGTGTCAGCGAGGCGTTGCCCAGGCGCCAGTGCGGGTAGGCCAGGGAGACGTACTTCTCCGAGAACCCCATCCCGAAGAGGTTCGTGCTGGTGAACTCGACGTGCCGGCGGTCGAGCAGGGCAAGCCCGGCCGGATTCCAGAGCGCGGCGCTCGCGTCGTCGGCGATGGCCGCGTACGCGCCGCCCAGGCCGATGGCGCGGTTGCCGGCGCCCAGGGCGAAGACCGAGCGTACGCCGCCGTCGTCCGGAAGCGCGAACGCCGGCGCGGCGGCGAGGACCGACAGCACGGCCAGCAGCAGGACGATGACGGGACCGCGCCGTCTCATCTCACCACCGCCACTTTCCGCCGCAGCAGGGTCGACGTCCCGTCGTCTCCCCCGACCGACAGTTCGGCCACATAGACGCCGTTGCGCACCACGTCGCCGCGTCCGTTGCGACCGTCCCAGGTCACGTCCTGATGGAGCCCCGCGGCCAGCGCGGCGCCGTCGAGCAGGGTGCGCACCAGTTCGCCGCGCGGCGTGTAGAGGCGCAGATCCACCGTCGCGCCGCCGCCGAGGACGAACACGAAGGCGGTGCGTTCGCGTCCCGCCGCGAAGGGATTCGGGAAGTTGCTGTAGCTCTCTTCGAGGGTGGCCGCGGTCAGCGTCCCCGCTTCTGTCCAGAACGGAAACACCTGGCCCGGCGCGGGCAGGATCCTCACCGCGACCAGTTCGCCCTCGGGCTGGCGGGCCGAGATGTCGTCCAGGGCGAGGCCCAGCGAGATCGACGCGGCGGCGGGATTCTCCACCAGGATCATGCGGATCTCGAGCGTCCCCGCAGCGCCGGGCCCTAGTTCGAGCACCTCGTAGGGCGTGATCACGGCGGTCGTGTCGCTGCGGGACAGGGGACCGCTCGTGCCCCAGGGAGCGCCTTCCAGGTAGGCCAGGATCTCGCCGGCGAGATCGCCGAGCGCCGTTTCCGTCTTCGCGGAGCCGCGGGCCCGCAGGGCGACCCCGTCGACCACGAGATTGCCGGCGTTGGCCGGCGCCGGATTCGCGAGTCCGAGCCGCATGACGGCGGTCTCTCCGGCCAGGGCGGAGATCACGGCCGGCATCAGGTCTTCGGCCGACACGATCAGTTCGTCGGAGGCGACCCGGATCATGCGCGGCCCGCTGGACAGGGGCACCACCACGCCGGCGTCGGCGGTGACCGTGACGGGCGTGTGCAGGTGAGCGTCGACCGCCCGGACGCCCTCCGGCGCGAGCAGGAAGGAGAAGACCTCGACGCCGGAGCCGCTCAGCAGATCGACGGCAACGCCAAGGGTAATACTGGACGACGGCGCCACGATCACCCCAGCCACGGGCACCGCGACGTACCCGTCGATATTCCCGTTGCTCAAGGCCGCGCCGACCACGTCCCCGCCGGAAAGGACCGTGACGCGGTGCAAGAAGGTCTCCGTCCCCAGGCCGGCGCCCGTCCCGTCGACGCACTGCAGCCGCAACGTGTCGACCGCCACCGGCGCCGTGCCGGCCGACGCCGGATGGCGCAGATCGACCTCGAGCACCGGCTGGCCCAGAGCTCCCTCGGTCAGCGTGGGCGGACCGCTCGGACGCCCGCCCAGATGGACCAGCGTCGCGGGGATCACGATGTCGAAGGGCGCGGCGAGCAGCGGGAACGGATCGGCGACCACTGGTACCGGCACGCCCGAATTCGCGTCCCGCGCGTCCCAGTACTCCGCGTCGTCGACCGCGAGCCGGTACATGCCGACGGGGGCTTCCGGACGCAGATTGCCGCGGATCTCCAGCTCGACCGACTGGCCGGCAGCGACGGCCACGGGCGTGCTCACCGGCAGGGCGAAGGGCTGTCCCAGGCCGGGTTCTACGTCCAGCCAGGCCAGCTGGTCGCCGCCGACCCACACGCTGAGCCCGGCCAGCACCGCGGCCGGGTCGGCCAGGGGCAGATCATCGGCGCCGAACAGGGACACCGCGGCCACGCCGAGCTGGATGCCCGCGTCGAGCTCGGTCTCGCCGGGATTGGTCACGGACAGGCCGGCCAGCCTCACCCCGGCCTGTCCCAGGCTCGCCTCGGGATCGCCCGCCGCGCCCGCCGTCACGTGCAGCGCCGCAGCTCCATCCACGACCCGGGTCAACTCGGACATCACGGGGTACGCGCCTGTCTCCAACACGACCTCGACGGCGCTGCCCGCCACCACGTCGGTGGCCGTCAGGCCGGTCTGCGCCAGCACCAGGCGGAACTCCGCCCCGGCCGCGCCGATCGCGACGTCGAGGTTGATGGTGATCACGCTGCCGGCGCCCGGCTGCAGGACGAGATCAGCGGTGGGCGACAGGTCGAGTTCGGGGCCGTCGTCCTCGCCGACGACGTGGGAATGCAGCAGCACGCCGTCCGCGCGCATCTTGACGCCGGTGAGCAGGCCGCCGGCCAGGACCGGCTGGCCGAACCCGTCCTCGAGGCCGACGACAAGACCTACGATGCGCACGGCGGCCGAGCCTGCGTCGCCGGGATGTGCGAGTTCGAGCGTCAGGGCGCTGACGTCGGTCTGGCCGCCGTTGACCGCGAACGGCAGCTGGGAGAGCGTCGACATCACCAGGCTGGGCGGCGGCGCGACAATCAGGATCGGACCGCTGGAGATGGGCAGCGAGATCAGCGGCGCTCCGCCGGGTGTCGTGCCGCCCGCCGTGCCCGACAGCACGACGGTGCCGACGGTCCCGGCCGCGAAGGTCCAGGCGAAGGTGTCGATTTCTCCCGGCGCCAGGTCGAAGGCGCCGGGGTCCGGCCCGCCCGTCGGAATCAGGCCACCGTCGCCCGTCATGGCCAGCGCCGAGGGGACGATGCCCTCTACGGCCTCGATGCCAGAGTTGCGGACGGCCATGCGGACGTTCACCTGCTGCCCCGTGATCACCTCGGCGGGAGCGGCCTCGAGGGCGACCTGCAGGGGGGCACGGCTCAGCAGCAGCGTCCCCCCGGGTGCGATCCCGACGTCTAGCGGTCCGTCGTTGTTCGAGGCGTACTGCAGCCCATCGACCGGCAGCGCCAGCAGCACCGTGGTCGAATCCGTGAAGGCGGCGGCGCCGATGACGCCCACGTAGAGGCGCGCGCCGGCGGCCCCGACCGGCTCGCCCAGGCCGCCGGCGACCCACAGGCCGTCCTGCGGGACCAGCGCACCGAGATCGAGATCATCCGCGCCTTCGCCGGCGCCGGCGTCGAACGCACCGTCGCCGCCGTCGCGCCACAGGCGCAGCTCGGCGAGGTCGCCGGCTGTCGCGGAGCCGAGGTTGTCACAGCTCAAGCGCTCCAGCACGTCGTCGGCGTGGCCGTTGCGGGGCACCGTCAGGTCGAGGGCGATCACAGGCCCCTCCCCGGGGGCGACCGAGCGCGAGGGCACCGGCCTCGCCGTCACGGCCGACGCGAGCAGCCCGTCCACCACCAGTCCGCCCGAACCCAGGGGCCAGTTGCCGGCCAGCTCGGCGTTTTCGGCGAACTGCACGTCCACGGCGCTGGTGATCGCCGCGGCGACGTTGTCGCCGTCGGCCGCGTCCTCGGAGGACAGGCGTGCGGTGACGAAGAGGTGGCGCGTCGTCGAAGGCGGCACGGCCCAACCGAGTCCGCCGAAGACGGCGGTTCCATCGATCAGGCTGGCGGCGCCGAGCACTTCGGTCGCGTCGCCCACGGTGTAGGCCCCGTCGTGGTCCGCATCGTCCCGGAGCAGGAGCTGCGAGACCACGCCGTCCAGGACGGCCTGATCCTCCGTGTACGGAGAGGTGACCGATCCGGTCACCCTGAGGCCCGTCAGGGTCCGCGGTTCGTCGAAGGTGTTGGTCGCGGTTAGATGGAGCAGCAGGGATTCGCCGCCGTCCGGGCGTACGCTGCGCCAGGGGATCGTGGCCGCCGACAGCCAGAGGCGGTCGGTGCCGCTGACGACCTGTGCGAAGGGGTTGACCAGCGGCGCGTCGAGCGGACCGTCGGCGCCCCCGCCGGTCGTCACGCCCCCCACCGGGATCGCCAGCTGTACGCTCCGCTGCCCCTCCGCCGACGGAGCGGCGTCGACCGAGATCATCACGCGGACGCCGCCGACGGGCACGGTCCGCGAGAGGCCGGCCAGGATCCAGCGGTCTCCCGTCCACGCCAGCTCGCCGAGCTGTTCGTCGCTGATCGTGGAGAAACTGCCGTCGCCGTCGTCCAGCCAGGCTCGGACCGCGGCGATTTCCGAGACGGGCCGCGCGGTGCCCAGATTGACGACCGACAGTGCGTTCAGGACGTGGGGCGCGTACCCGTCGGCGGGCAGGATCGTCTTCAGGGCGAGATGGTGGGTGCCGCCGGGCGCCAGCACGCCGGCGTCCACGGGTTCCACCGTCGCCTGGGCCGCCACGAAGCCATCGACGACGAATGCGGACGAGGTCGTCAGCGGCCAGGTTGCATTTGTCGTAACCGTGCGTGTGTAAACCAGATCCGTCTCTTCATTCAGAGTCAACCCGAAGCTGTCGCCATCATGGGACGTCGCCGAGGCGGCACCGGCCGCCACCAGCCTGACCGTGTCGCCGGGCGCCAGCGTCACGTCGAGACCGGTGAAGGTAACCGCGCCGTCGAGCCAGCCGGCCTCCGTAGCCGCCACCAGGATCCGGCCGCCGTCGACGAGACGCCAGAGGGACAGGCGCGCCCACGAGGCGTCGAGCTGGGCCTGGGTGCCACCGCCGACGGTGGCGTTGACGAGCGTCATGACGTCCAGCGTGTCGGGCACAACGGACCAGTTCACGAATTCGAGGGCGAGCACGTCCACGGCGGCGCCGAGCGGATAGACCGGCGCGTCCGGCAGCGCGGTCGCCGACGCCAGCACGTGCCCCTCGCCCGGCAACGCCACCTCGACCTCCACGTCGACCGCGTCGTTGTCGGGGACCGGATCGACCTGGTCCAGATCGATGACGCGGGCGCGATGCAGGAGGCGGGAACCGCCCGTCCGCTCGTCGACCCGGACGGTGAGGAACAGCTCGCGTCCCTCGTCGGCCTCCAGGGCGCCCACAGTCCAGATCCCGGTCTCGGCGTCGAATCCCGCCTCGGGCTCCACCGCGAGCAGGCTCAGCCCCGCGCCGAGCGAATCGCGCACGGCCACGCTTGTAGCGTCGTTGGTCCCGTGATTCGTGACCAGGAGCCGGTAGCGCAAGGTGTCGCCCTCTGCCGGTGTCGCGTCGTCGACCGTCATCGCCAGGCCGAGATCGGCGCCTTCCACCGCGATCTCGTTCACGGCCACGTCGTCGTCCGGCTGGGTATCCTCTTCGGGACCCGCGACAACACGCGCGACGTGACGCAACAACTGCCCGGTGGTGTTCTCCAGCACGCGGGTACGCACGAAGAGCACGCGCGGAGTCCGTGATTCCACCTGGTCCACGTCCCAGAGCCAGACGCCGCCCATCCCCTGGGTGAAGGTCTCCGTCGGCGGCGTGTGCGAGATGTACGCGAGTCCTGCGGGGAGGGTGTCGACGACCGTGACGCTCGTCGCGGCGTCCGGCCCTAGGTTGTTCACCAAGAGGGTGAAGTTGATGTCGTCCCCCTCGTTCGGCGTGGTCACGTCGACGAAGGAGACGAGCCCCAGGCCGGCGCCGAGCACGTGCAGCGTCGCGAGGGCACGATCGTTGCCCGGGTCGCGGTCGGACTGGTCCGAGGCCGTGAGGGTGACCGAGCCCGCCAGGTCGGCCCCGCCGTTGCCCGGCAGCACACCGGTCCGCAACGTCAGCGCGACGGTCTCCGACGGCGCCAGTGCCGGCACCGACCAGACCCCCGTGCCCGGTTCGTAGATGCCGGCCTGGGCGCTCCAACCGGTCAGGACCAGGCCCTCGGGCAGCGTGTCCCGCAGCGCCACGCCGGTGGCGGGACTGGGACCCAGGTTGACCAGCGCGACCGTCCAGGCGACCTCGTCGCCCACGTTGGCGGCATCGTGGTCGAGCGCCAGCGCGACCGAGAGGTCGGCATCCGGCTTTATGCGCAGCTCCACGGCGTCGCTCTCGTCCCCTGGCGCCGGATCGTCCTGGTCGACCTCGTCCACGGTGAGGGATACCGTCAAGGTGTCGCCGATGGCCTCCTGGCCCACCGCGACGTTGACCACGAGTTCGGCGAGTCCCCCCATCGCCAGCTCGCCCACGACCCAGCGACCGCCCTGGGGGTCGTAGCCGCCGGGCATGGAAGAGACGAAGGCGAGCTCGGGGGGCAGGTCCTGCCGGAGTACCACGCCGGTGGCCGTGTCGGGTCCCAGGTTTCGGACCGACAGCGTCAGGGCCACCTTGTCGCCCAGGGAGGGTTCGGGGTCGTCCACCGCCAGATCCACCCTCAGATCGGCCGACGGGATGGTGACGGCGGCCTCGTCCTGGTTGTCGGCGGGATCGGGATCCGCGAGGTCGGACTGGACCAGGGTCGCCGTGTTGACGATGACGTCGCCCGCCCCCCCTTCGGCCACGAGCACCTGCAGGAACAGGGTGACGGTCTGACCTGCGGCGACCGGACCGGCCGCCCACAGGCCGCTCGCCGGGTCGTAATCCGCCCAGGCCGGGGTGTGGGACACGTACGCCAGGCCGGCCGGCAGCGGATCGCTCACCACGGCGTAAGACACGTCGTCGGGGCCGTCGTTGCGCAGGGTGAGGGTGTACAGGACGCTCTCGCCCACGAACGGAGCCGGGATGTTGACCGACTTGTCCACGACGAGGTCCGCGCCGCGCACGACCAGTTCCGCCGCGCCGGCGTCGTCGGCGGGGTCGGGATCGCCCGGGGTCGACGCGGACACGGCCGCGGTGACCGACTGGGTCGAGCCGATGGTCCCCGGCAGCACCAGCATCGACAGCGTCAGCGTCTCGCCGGCGCCAGCCGGCACCCCCGACAGCGACCACGCGCCGGCGACGGGGTCGTAGTCGCCGCCGGTGGCGCCCCACGCGACCGGTTCCAGGCCGGACGTCAGGGCCACGTCCAGGATCGCGTCGTCGCCGGTATCGGGACCGTCGTTGGCCACGGCGATGTCCACACGCACGGTGTCTCCCACCGTGGGCGCCGGATCGTCGATCGACAGGACGACGGCCAGGTCGGCGGCGCGCACCGTCAGGGCGGCCTGCGCCAGGTTGTCGGTGTCGTCGGGATCGGCCTGGTCGGACGCTGTCATGCGGACCTCGTTGACCAGCGTCGCGCCGCTGGACGCCGCCCCGATCAGTGCCGTGATGCGCAGTGTATCGGCGTCGGCGACGCCCAGGACGCCGACTGACCAGAGGCCGGAGACGGCGTCGTAGCCGCTCGCCGGCGGATCGTGCGACACGTATTCGGCGCCGGTCGGCAGCGTGTCCCTGGCGGCCACGCCGCCCGCGGCGCTGGGCCCGTCGTTACGCAGCACGAGCGTATAGACGACGGTTTCGCCGGCGGCGGGTGCCGGGTCGTCCACCGACTTGCTCAGGGCGAGATCCGCGCTCTGCTGGGTCAGCAGCGCGCTGTCGTGGTTGTCGGCCGGATCGGGATCCTCCTGGTCCGCGGCGACGATCCAGGCGGTGTTCGTGGCCGTATCGCCCGAGCCGACGTCGAGCTGGACCTCGGCGGTGATCGCGAGGGTCGCCGTCACGCCCGCGGGCACGGTGCCGATCGTCCACAGGCCGGTGACGGGGTCGTAGCCGCCGCGATCGGCCGTGTCCGAGACGTAGACCAGCCCCTCCGGCAGCGTGTCGGCGGCGACGACCGCGAAAGCGTCGTCCGGGCCCTGGTTGGTCACCAGTACCGTGAACACGACCTGCGCGCCCTGCACCGGCATCGGATCATCGACGTTCTTGACCAGTTGCAGGTCGGCCGCGCGCACGGTCACCGGGATCTCGACCTGGTTGTCGGCGACATCCTCCTCGAGCTGGTCGACGGAGACGACCGTCGCCACGTTCACCAGGGTCGTACCGCCGGTTCCCGCATCCACGGACGCGGTCAACAGGAGCACGCAGCTGGCGCCGGACGCGAGACCGCCCACCGCCCAGATCCCGCTGCCGGGCTCGTAGGTGCCCCGGCTGGGCACCGCGTTCAGGTAGGTCAGGCCCGCCGGCAGCAGATCCTGGATCGTGAGGTTGGTGGCGTCGAGCGTGCTGGCGTTCTCCGCGGTTATGGAGAAGGCGACCGTCTGGCCCACGTCGGGGCGGTCGTCGTCCACCGTTCCGCTCAGGACGACGTCGAGCCCCTGGACGTCGATGTCCACCTGGGCGGTGTTGTTGCCCGTGTCCGGGTCGACGGGGCTGGCGAACAGGACTGCGGCCGTATTGGTGATGATGCCGGGCTCTTCGGCGGTGACGGCGGCCGTGAGGTCCAGCGTCGCCGATTCGCCGGCCGTCAGCGACCCCACGTCCCAGTCGCCGGTCACCGGGTCGTAGCCGCCCTGGCTCGTGAAGGCCGTCACGTAGGTGAGCCCGTCCGGCAGCAGGTCACGAACCATCACCGATGTGGCGGGGTCGGGGCCGTCGTTGCGCAGGGCGAGGCTATAGAGGACCTCGTCGTTGCTGGCCGGCGCCGGATCGTCGACCGTCATGTCCAGCGCCAGGTCAGCGGCGAGGACGCGCAGGACGATCGCGAGCGCGTTGTTGTCCGGCGCGGGATCCAGCACGTCCGAGGTGATGACCGCGTCATAGGTCAGCGTCTGACCGATGGCGCTCTCCAGGACGCGGGCCTCGACCTGCAACAGCGCCGCGTTCATGGCGCCCAGCGTGTTGATGCTCCAGACGCCCGCGATGGGTTCGTAAGTGCCGACGCTCGCGACGTGGGAGACGTATTCCAGACCGTCGGGCAGCGCGCCGTCCACCTCAACGCCGGTGGCGGCGTCGGGGCCGAGGTTCTGGGCGCCGACGCTGAGGGTGACGATCTGGCCGACCTCGGGGAACGCGTCGTCGGCGAAGCCGGTGAGCCTCAGGTCCGCCGCCCTGAGGATCTCCACGGACGTCGAGGCCTGGTTGTTGGCCGGATCGGGATCGTTGTCCGGGTAGGAGGTGATGCTCGACGTGTTGACCAGCGTGCGGCCGGCGCTGCCGGGCAGGACCTCGGTTGTGATCTCGAGGATGGCCGCCTCGCCCGGATCCAGGCGTGTCAACTTCCAGACGCCCGAGACGGGGTCGAAGGTGCCGACGTTCGCCGTCGACGAGACGTAGGCGAGTTCCCTCGGCAGCGGATCCGTCACGGCCGCGCCGGACATCCGGCCCGGCCCCTGGTTGGCCAGCGTCACCGTGTAGACGATCTGATCGCCGACCATGGCGGTGCTGCGGTCGGCCACCTGGGCCACGGCCGGATCGGCCACGATGCCGAAGGCGGCCCAGTAGTAGTCCTTGCCGTTTTCGTTGACGTCCTTGTCGCTGCCGAGCTGGAAGCCGTCCTCGCGCAGGCCCTGGATCCGGTTGACGTCGTTGGTCTTGTTGTTGAAGAAGAGTGACTCCCCCGAGGTCGTCAGCGACGCGGTGCGGTGGATGCCGTCCTCGCCGCCGTCCATCTTGGTCAGCACCCAGCTCGGCACGAAACCGGCGGCCGTGATGTCGCGGTTGTCGTTTCCGTCGCCCTGGTAGGTCCCGACGCCCGTGTACCCCGGCTCGGCGCGCCAGGCGATGTAGAAATAGGTGTTGGTGGTGCCGTTGACGGCTTGGTCGCTGCCCACCACGAAGCCCTGATCGGTGAACGACTTGATGCGGTCGTTGATAGCGCCTTCGTTGTCGAAGGGCAGGCAGAAGTCGTCGGGCATCGGGGAGCTACGCTGCAGGCCCTGGGCGTCGTGGTCGGGGATCAGGATCACGTAGCCGGGCAGGAAGCCGACGGCGATCTCGCGGTTGTCCTGGTTGTTGCCGTTGTAGTCGTCCACGACCACGCGGCCCGGGTCGGCCACGAAGGCCACCCAGTCGTAACGGGTGCCGGCGCGGTTGACGTGATCGGCGTTCTTGACCGCGAAGCCGTCGTCGGTGAAATCGCCGAAGAATGCCGTCGAGAGGGGTAGGTCCTTGGCGAGCTCCTTGCCCAGGCCCGCACCCATGCGCGAGGTGCGGATGACGGCGGAGTTGCCGCGGTCCCCCTTGACGACGACCACGTCGGGATGGAAGCCGACGTCGGAGATGATGCGCGAGGCGGTTCCGTCGCCGGTGTACGTGCCGGTCGCCATCTGGGCGACCGCCGGCGCGGCCACCAGCAGGCACACGGCGAGAACGAGTCCCGTCCGGACTCTTCCCCGCCCGTCGCTGCGCATGTCGCTGCGGAAAATCGTTACACATACTCCCGGCTGAACGGCGCGAACAGCCCGCGAACGCCCCCGACGCGCGCCGACGACATCCGCACAGGTACCTGTACCCTGGAGCTATCGGCAGCCGGGAAGGTGAGCTTGAGAGGGAATGAGCGGAAATACGGGCCGGATCAGGCCAATGCGTCCCGGACGGCCTCGGCGGCCAGTGCCAGCGCGGGATCGATGGCCTCGGAGCCCGGCAAACCCGCCTGGGCCGTGCCGGGGCGCCCGCCGCCCCGGCCGCCAACCTCGGCGGTGATGGCCTTGACGAGGTCGCCGGCGTGGAGGGTCTTGGCGTCGACTAGGTCGGCGGTGACGGTGACCAGCAGGGTGGCCTTGCCCTCCCACTCCGCCGCCAGGGCGACGACGCCGCTGCCGAGCAGATCACGCGCGCGGTCGCCCAGCTGGAGCAGGGCGTCGCGGTCCTCCGCGGCCACGCGGGCGGTCAGCACGCGCACGCCGCCGATCTCGGCGGCGCCGGCGATCAGCTCTTCGAGGGAGCCGGCCGCGGCCTCGCTGCGCAGGCCGCGCAGTTCGGCAGCCAGGGTGTCGCGCTCGGCCAACAGACCGGTGACGCGCTCGACGAGGTCTCCGTCGTGGTGCAGGGCGCCGCGCACGGCGGCCAGCGCGGTACGTTCAGCGGCGGCCAGGGCCAACGCCGCCTCGCCGGCCACCGCCTCGAGCCTGCGTATGCCCGCCGCGATGCTGCCCTCGGCGGTGATGCGGACGGGACCGATGTCCCCGGTCCGCGACACGTGGGTCCCGCCGCAGAGCTCCAGGGAGAAATCGCCGCCGGTGCCGGGCACCTCGATCATGCGCACGGTCTCGCCGTACTTCTCGCCGAACAGGGCCATGGCGCCGCGCCGGCGGGCCTCGGCCAGGGGCACGCCGTCGTGAACCAGGACCTCGCCGTTGGCCAGCACCTCGCGGTTGACCAGCCGCTCGACCGCGGCGATCTCCGCGGCGGTCATCGCCTTGTCGTGGTGGAAGTCGAAGCGCAGCTTGTCCGGACCGACCTCGCTGCCCGCCTGGGCGACGTGATCCCCGAGAACCCGGCGGAGCGCCGCGTGCAGCAGGTGCGTGGCGGTGTGATGCCGCATGATGGCCACGCGATCCTCCGAGACACGGAGCGTGACCGCGTCGTTCTCCGCCAGCAGCCCCAGCAGCTTGTCGGCGCCGGCGTCGACCAGCGAGACGGGACCCGTCTCGTCGGCGACTGTGGTCAGGATCTCGAGCTTCATGCCGTCGGCCAGCTCCACCGTGCCGCCGTCTCCCACCTGACCGCCGGCCTCGGCATAGAAAGGCGAGCGGGCGAAGAGCAGCTGGGAGCTGTGCGCGCCGGCGGCGCGCACGCCGACCACCCGGGTCCGCTCCTCGCGGGACCCGTAGCCGGTGAATTCGGCGCGGCAGGCGGCGGGGTCCTCTCCGGCGCGCACGGCGCGCCAGGGTCCCACGCCGGCCCGGAACGCCCGCTCCTTGCCGCTCGCGGCGCGCTGGCGCTCCATGCAGGCCGCGAAGCCGGCTTCGTCGACGTTCAAGCCGTCCTCCTCCACCAGCACGCGCGTGAGATCCAGGGGGAAACCGAAGGTGTCGTGCAGCTTGAAGGCGTCCTCGCCGGAAAACCGCCCGCCGCCGGCGGAGTCGCGCATCTCGGCGTAGACCTGCAGCCCGCGGTCCAGGGTGAGGTTGAACCGCTCCTCCTCGCGCCGGATCGTCCGCAGGACCCGGTCCTGCCGCTCGACCAGCTCCGGATAGGCCGCGCCCATCTCGCGGACGACGACCTCGGCCGCCCGCCAGAGGAACGGCTCGCGCAGGCCGAGATTGCGCCCGTGCCGCGCGGCGCGGCGCAGGATGCGGCGCACCACGTAGCCGCGCCCGTCGTTGCCGGGGACGGCGCCGTCGGCGATGGCGAAGCAGACCGCCCGCGCGTGGTCGGCGATGACCTGCATCGACACGCGGTCCTCGCCCGCCGGGGCGCGTCCGCTCAGTTCGGACATGGAATCGATGATCGGCGTGAACAGGTCGCTCTCGTAGTTGCTGCGCACCTTCTGGACCAGCGCGACGAGCCGCTCCAGCCCCATGCCCGTGTCGACGCTCTTCATGGGCAGCGGCGTCAGCTTGCCCGACGCGTCGCGGTCGGACTCCATGAAGACGTGGTTCCAGATCTCCAGCCAGCGGTCGCAGTCGCAGACGCCCAGGGTGCAACCGTCGGGGTGGTCGCAGGCCATGTCGGCCCCCTGGTCGTAGTGGATCTCGGAGCAGGGGCCGCAGGGGCCCGTGTCGCCCATGGACCAGAAGTTCTCGTCGTCGCCCTTGTCCAGGTCGCCCAGCCGCATGATGCGCGAGGCGGGCAGGCCGATGTCGTCGCGCCAGATGGCGTAGGCCTCGTCGTCGTCCCTGTAGACCGAGGCCCACATGTTGGCGGGATCCAGGCCCATGTCCCCGGTCAGGAATTCCCAGCCCCAGACGAGGGACTCCCGCTTGCCGTAGTCGCCGAAGGACCAGTTGCCCAGCATCTCGAAGAAGGTGTGATGACGGGCGTCGCGGCCCACCTCCTCCAGGTCGTTGTGCTTGCCGCTGACGCGCATGCATTTCTGGCAGGTGGCCACGCGCACGTAGTCCCGCTTCTCCATGCCCAGAAACACGGACTTGAACTGGTTCATGCCGGCGTTGGCGAAGATCAGGGTCGGATCGTTCTCGGGCACCAGGGAGGACGACGCCACCACGGCGTGGTCGCGGTCGGCGAAGAACTCGAGGAAGCGGGCGCGGATCTGCTGGGCGTTCAACGTGCATCCTTCCACCGGACGACCCCTACCGGCCGACCGTCGTGCCGCAGGTCGATGACCAATTGCTGGGCTTCTCGCGCGGGAGCGGCTATTGTAAGCACGCATCATCGCAAAATCAACAACACGCGCGGGGGTCGCATGAACAGGATATCGCTGATCTTCGGCACGCGCCCCGAGGCCATCAAGCTGGCCCCGGTGGCCCTGGCCCTGCGGGAGGCGCCGGACCTGGCGTCCCACATCTGTGTCACGGCCCAGCACCGCAGGATGCTCGACCAGGTGCTGGACGTCTTTGCCCTGACGCCCGACGTTGATCTCGACCTGATGCGGCCCGACCAGCCGCTCGCGGACCTCACCTCCCGCGCGGTCACCGGCATCGACGCCTACCTGCGCGACCACGGTCCCGACCTGGTCCTGGTGCAGGGCGACACGACCACGGTGTTCTGCGCGGCCCTGGCCGCCTTCTACCGCGACATCCCCGTGGGGCACGTGGAGGCCGGGCTGCGCACCGGCGATCTGCGCGCGCCCTTCCCCGAGGAAGCCAACCGCGTCCTGACCACGCGCCTGGCCGACCTGCATTTCGCCCCCACCGGGACCGCCCGCGACAACCTGCTGCGCGAGGGCGTGCCGCCGGAGCGGATCCACGTCACGGGCAACACGGTGATCGACGCCCTGCGCCTAGCGCTGGCGCGCGTGCGCCGGGAACCTCCCGCGGTCCCCGGCCTCGCGGCGGATCTGATCGCCGGCGAGCGCCCCCTGGTGCTGATCACCGGTCATCGCCGCGAGAACTTCGGCGCGGGATTCGAGGCGGTCTGTCGCGCCCTCGCGAGACTGGCGGCCGCCTTCCCCGACCACCTGTTCGTCTATCCGGTGCACCTGAATCCCCACGTCCAGGCCCCGGTCCACCGGCTGCTCGGCGATTCCGACAACATCCGCCTGATCGATCCTGTGCCCTACCTGCCCTTCGTGCGGCTGCTGGATCGCTGCCGGCTGATCATCACCGACTCGGGCGGCGTGCAGGAGGAGGCGCCCGGCCTCGGCAAGCCGGTGCTGGTGACGCGGGCGAAAACGGAACGGCCCGAAGCGGTCGCCGCCGGCACTGTCCGCCTGGTGGGTACGGACGAGGAAGCGATATTCGCAGAGGCGACCCGCCTGCTCGGGGACGAGAACGCCCGCACGGCGATGGCGAAAACGGTCTGTCCCTACGGCGACGGCCACGCGGCGCCGCGAATCGTGGATATCTGTCGGCGCTTCCTCTCGGGAGGGGGCCGCGCATGAGCGCCGCGGCGTCGGGCCCGACACCTGTTCGCGTGCTGATGGTCTGCGCGGCCCTGGCCATCCTGGCCATCCTGTTGATCTACATGTCACATCGCGACGCCAGCAGCCGCGTGGACCAGGTCGAGGCGCTCATGGTGTCGCAGGCCGGGGCCATCGCCGACGTCATCGCCGTGAGCAGTCTCCACGGCCTGGAGGCCTACAACCTCTACGACAAGGAGCTGCGACGGAATGCGGCGGAAGCGTCCGGCGCCGTACGCGATCCCGGCGCCGCAGCCGCCGCGACCGACAGCCTGGCGGCGGCCCGCGCGAAGCTCGGCCCCGGGCACCTCATCAGGACCCTCGGCGCCGGCCACGGCGTCCGCTACGTGGTCATCCAGAACGAATACGGCATCCTCGCCGCTTCGGGGGACGTCACGGGATTCCCGCTCCCAGGCGATGACCCCGGACTGCGCCCCCTGGCCGAGGGCGCGGAGCGCATCACGCGCGAGTACGAATCGCCGGCGGGAAAGGTCTTCGAGGTCGCCCGTGTGGTCTCGCTGGGCAGTCCGGGAGACGTGCTGCTCAGAATCGGCCTGGACAATTCGATCCTGGACGACGTGCGGGGAGACATTCGCCGGCGCACCCTCATGCGCGCGATCGTCCTGCTGTTCAGCGTGATCCTCGCGTCGTCGCTGCTGATGGCCTGGCAACGCCAGAGCACCCTGAGCCGGGCCGTCACGCGCATCGAGCGCGAACTCCGCGCCAGGGAGGCGGAAGCGCGCCGGTCCGAGAAGCTGGTGGCCATGGGCGCGCTGGCGTCTGGGGTTGCGCACCAGGTGCGCAACCCGCTCAACGCCATCCACATGATCGCACAGAGGCTCGTCCGCCGCGACGACGTTACCGCGGACGTCAGGGAACAGGCGGGGCTCATCAGGAACGAGAGCGCCAGGATCGAGGAGATCGTGCAGCAGTTCCTGGATTTCGCCTCCCCCCGGCAACCCGCGCTGAAGCCCATCGCCCTGGGCGAGGTCGTGCGCGAAACGGTCGACACGGCCGCCGCAGCCTATTACGGTGACGGCATCGTCTGCGATACGCGCATCGCCGACCTGGACGCCGAGCTGGACCGCGACTTCGTCCTGGAGATCCTGGAGAACCTCCTGCGCAACGCCGCGGAAGCCCTCGCCGGGTCCGGCACGCTGCGCGTGTCCCTGACCCGGGACGAGAACCAGGCGCTGCTCATCGTCGAGGACGACGGCCCGGGCGTGCGTCCCGAGCACCGGGACCGGGTGTTCGACCTGTACTTCACGACGCGCCCCGATGGCACGGGTCTGGGCCTGAGCCTGACCGCCCAGATGGTCGCCGCGATGGGCGGCTCGATCGCGCTGGCAGAGCCTTCCGCGTTCCCGGGCGGTGCCCGTTTCGAGATCCGCTTCCCCCTGTCTAGGAGTTCCAGGTGAAGATCGGCGTCATACTGGTGGTCGACGACGAGGCCGGACAGCGCGAAACCCTGGCCGGTGTGCTCCGCGACCGCGGTCACACGGTGCTCGAGGCGGCCGACGGCGCCGCCGCCCTCGCGTTGCTCCGGCGCGAGTCGATCGACCTGCTGCTGACCGACATGCGCATGCCCGGCCTCTCCGGTCACGAGTTGCTCATCGAGTGCCGGGAACTCAAGCCCGACGTGCCGGTCGTCGTGATGACGGCCTACGGAACCGTGGACGTGGCGGTGGCCGCCATGAAGTCGGGCGCCGCGGATTTCCTGACCAAGCCCATCGACCTCGATCAGCTGGAGATCGTCGTCGACCGCGCGCTGGCCACCCGCGAACTCGTCCGCGAAAACCGGGCGCTGAGACGCAGGCTCGAGGAGAGCATCGGGGGCTTCCGCTTGCTGGGCGGATCGGAGGCCCTGCGGGACGTCCTGTTGCGCGCGGGGCGCACGGCGGAAACGGACGCCACGGCCCTGATCCTCGGCGAGAGCGGCACCGGCAAGGAACTGCTGGCCAGATCGATCCACGACCTCGGCAAGCGGTCCGCAGGCCCATTCGTGGCCGTCAACTGCTCCGCCCTGCCCGAAACGCTGCTGGAGAGCGAGCTGTTCGGTCACGTCAGGGGAGCCTTCACGGGCGCCGACCGCGACCGCATCGGCCGCGTGGAGGCGGCGCGGGGCGGGACGCTCTTCCTGGACGAGATAGGCGATCTCTCCCCGGCGGTGCAGGTCAAGCTGCTGCGTTTCCTGCAGGACCAGGAATACACGCCAGTGGGCGACGTCCGACCGCGCCGGGGCGACGTGAGGGTGCTCGCGGCCACTAACCGCGACCTCCCGGCCGCCATCGCCGACGGATCATTCCGCGAGGATCTCTTCTACCGTCTCAACGTGGTCAACCTGGTCTTGCCCCCGTTGCGCGAACGGCGCGAGGACATCCCCGAACTCGCCGCCCACTTCCTCGAGGTGTACGCCCGGCGCTACGACCGCCGCGCGCGCACCTTCAGCCGCGAAGCCATGGACTGCATCATGTCGCACCCGTTCAAGGGCAACGTGCGGGAGCTCGAGAACGCGATCGAGCAGACGGTGGTGTTGACCCGCGGCGAGGTGATCCATCGGAACGATCTGCCCGCGGCCCTGTGCGGCCCCGACAGGGCGGATCACGAACTGCCCGACGCTTCGATGGTCCGGGGCGACCTGAACGATTTTCTCGTCGGTATCGAGCGGAAGATCGTGACCGAGACGCTGGCCCGCTTCCACGGCAACCAGAGCGATACGGCCCGACACCTTGGTCTGACCGAGAGCGGGCTGCGCTACAAGCTGAAGAAATGGCGGGACGCCCGGAAGGGATGACGCCCGCGCGGCGCCCGCAGGAATCTGCGAAGCGGAGCCCCCGCCCTCGTCGATGTCTGCGAACCGATCCCGAACGTACACGGCCCGGCCGCCGCCCTGGTCCTGTATCTTGCCTGGATGATGTCGGTTACGCGCATAGGCCACGTCACTCCCGAACCGGCACGCGGGTTGCAAATCGGCGCGCACGGTGGCGACTGACAATGGTGCCCAGCACCGTGAGCCTCAAAGGAGATCGGATCATGAATCGTACATTCTTCCTGCTGGCGGTCGTGGCCGCTTTGGTCCTGATCGCAGCCGCGGCCAACGCCCAGGGCTTCGGACCCGGCGAGGGCCAGGGCGAGGGCGTCTGCAACTTCATCGACGAGGACGGCGACGGGTTCAACGACCTCGCACCCGACGCCGACGGCGACGGCATCCCCAACGGCCTCGACCCGGATTACGTCCGGCCGGCCGACGGCACCGGGAACCAGTTCGGGGCCGACCACCAGAGCGGGCTGTTCTGTCGGAGTTTCGGCGAGGACGCCATGGGCCTCATGAATCGCTTCGGTTTCTCCTACGGGCCGGGCGACGGCTCGGGTGACGGAGACTGCCCCGGCGACGGCACAGGTTTCGGTCCCGGCAGCGGGACGGGCGAGCACGACGGCAACGGTCACGGCCAGGGTGACGACACCGGCGGCAGGCACGGCCGGCACGACCACTGAGCCCGACGGCGGGAACGGCCGGCCCGTTCCCGCGCCGTCGCCGCAGGAGACCCCATTGAACAAGGCGATCGTCATCACTTCTCAATTCGTCGGGATGCTACTCTCGACGATGGCGATCGCCTCCGACATCCACGGTCGGTTCGACATCGGGAGCGGCTACACCGAGCACCCCCTCGGGCTCCGGAACGACACGGCGGCCGGCTACCTGAACGGCGTGCTGTTTCTCAGCAACTCTCTGGCGACCGATACGCACATGGTCAAGTTAGGCTATGAGGGGACTGCCACCCTGTTCGGACAGGAAACCGACCTCGGCTCGCGGCGTCACGCCCTGGGCATCGAATGGCACCACGGAATGGGGAGTAGGCGCGACGGCCTGAGCGCGGGCGTCCAGGTCTCGACCCGGAATCACGACGGCTACTACGAGATCTACGACTACGCCGAAGGCTACGGTTACTTCGCCTTCAAGAGCTACCTCGACGAGCGGACCCTGGGGCGCGGCTATGCGGCCCTGCGCATCCGCAGATACGGCGACCTGCCCGAGGAGAGCTACGTCGAGCCCCACGCCCATCTGGAATTGCAGCGCTATGCGGAGAGCCGCACGACCCTGGGCCTGGCCGTCGACTACGGCGTCAAGATCTTCGACGACGCGTCCGCGCCGCGGATCTGGGACACCCCTGACACACCCGCCACCTCCCAGATCGCGGCGCGGCTCAATTTCGCCCAGGGTATATCCGATCGGGTGGCGTTGCGCGGCTGGATCGGGAGCCTGTGGAACCTTTCGGACTTTCCCCACTACGTCAACGACAACGTCTACGACAGTCCCGTGCTGGACCACTACGCGTACGACGGCCTGGACTCCCGGCTCATCCTGAAGATCCTGGGCCCCGTGCAGACCTGGCTCGAGGTGGGCGGATCCTGGGGCCGGCACGACTACGGCGAGATGCTCTTCGCGAGCGAGGGAGGCGGCTCGGTGCGCGAGGACGATGTGGCGACTGTCTTCCTGGGGGTCGAACGCAGGCTGGGCGGCGGTCCGATCGATCCGCGGCTGCGGCTCCATCTCGGCTGGCGGGACCAGGACTCCATCATCCCGAACTACGACTACGCCGGATCCTATTTCACATCCTCTCTCTCGTTGGATTGGTGATCGGGTTCTGGGGCGGGACGGTCCGCATCCGGCTCAGGGACTCGATCTGCAGATCCACCTCGACATGGCAGCCGAGTGAGGATCGGCATGAATTCACAGCGTGTTGCTCAACCAGGTTATCGTGCCTCGCAGAGAACCACGCCCCACGGTTCACGCCATCGTAGTCCTTTGCGGGCTGCCCCTGACTGCACACCCCCGCCACCGCCTCGCAATTCATTAACATCATGATATATATATAGTTACTGAGCATCCATGTTTCGGATACGACGTGGCACATAGGTTGCAACATGCACTTGCGAAGCTTCAAAACAACAGACTCGCCCAATCAATCGAAACAAGGAGAGCAATCATGAAGCGTAATCTGAGCCTGCTGACCCTTCTGGCCGCCATCGCCCTGATGGCTACCGCGGCGAGCGCCCAGGGCTTCGGCCCCGGGCCCGGCGACGGCATATGCAACTTCATCGACGAGGATGGCGACGGGTATAACGATCTGGCCCCCGATGCCGATGGAGACGGTATCCCCAACGGCGTCGATCCCGACTACGTCTCCCCCATGGACGGCACCGGCAACCGTTTCGGTGCGAACAGGAACATCGATACCCTCAGCAAGATCTTAGGTGTGGGCAACATGGGCGGCGCTGGCCGTTACGGCGTCGGCGACGGCACCGGTGACGGCACAGGTCCGGTCGACGGTACCGGCTTCGGACCGGGCACCGGCGATTGCATCAATGATAAGACCGTCGTTCCAGGCAATCGGCTAGGACTTCGTCGCTAGGATACAACGATCAGACGGGGTCGGCCTGACCGGCCCCGTCATTCCATCAGGACCATGGATCAGAATTCCAGGAACGCCCCCGCGCCCAGACTCACCTTCTCGTAGCCGTCGATGCCCGTTCCCAGGTCCAGGTAGCCGGCCTGGAGCTTCAGGCCCAGACGGGGACGCAGCCAGCGCTGATAGTTCACCGCCAGTTCGACGAAATCGTGATCCACGGGCTGGGCGGGCGAGATCCAGGTCGCGGTGTAGCGTTCCTGTCCCAGGGTGAGGTTGGCGAAGAGCCAGGCCCGGCCCTCCTCCCCCCAGCCGCAGGAGAAGAGGTGCTTCCAGCCGACGCGGTCGCCCGGAGCGCTGACCGTGCGGGTCAACCGGTACTCCGCGATGACCGGTCCTTGCCAGACGCGGGGACCCGCCGCCACGTACCAGTCCTCGTGGGCGTCGTAGTCCTCGAGCCAGCCGGCGGCGACCACGGCGATCACCGGCCCGGCGTTCAGGTAGAAGGCGTGGTCCCAGCGGTGGCGCGGCAGGTAGTGCGAGCGGCCGCCGCTGGTGAAGGCCGTGTACGAGTAGACTCGCCCGGTCCAGTCCGCGTAGGCGCCGACGGTCAGGCCGGCGTCGCTGTCCTCGCGCTCGAACAGGCCCGCCTGCACGAAGGGCGTGAGGCGCGGGATGGTCCGCACGTAGAGGGTGGCGGTGGCCGTGTGCCAGTTGCCGTAGAGATCGCCGGGACTCAGCAGATCGGCGGTCAGGTCCAGATCCAGCCGGTAGTCGGGATCGCCCCTGGCCCGTATCCAGTCCGTGACCGTCTCGGTCGCGGCCGCAGCCGCCCCGGCCAGGGCGATCGCCAACGCCAGCACGGCCAACGCCGCCGCCGCTCGCTCTGTGCGCTTCGTGTCAATCACTGTATCACCCGCTCCCGCGTCAATTCGATGATGGTGCGCTCGCTGGGAGACATTTCGCCTCCCCCGCGCGGATCGTACCTCGCGGCGAACTCCCGCCACAAGGACCCGGCCGGTTCCCCCCCCGCCGGGACCACCCCGTACAGGACGGGGAAGAGCTGGGCGAGCGCGTCCGGATAGTACGTGTCCCACGACGCGGCGTGCACCACGCCGTCGCTCTCGGCCCAGTGGAACCGGTGGGTGGCCGGATCGTAGAGCCGCGACATGATGGCCTGGCGCAGGCGCTCGGCCGCCGCCAGGTAGCGCGGACCCGCGTCCCGGCCCAGGCGCCGCTCCAGCGCGGACCAGGAGATGAGCCCGCCGTAGGACTCGCAGTTGTCCATCAGGTAGTGCGTGCCGTCCGCGGGGGATACGCGCATCAGGCCGTCGTCGTCCTGCAGGGACAGCAGCAGGTCGGCCACGGTCACGATCTCCGAGAGGCGGGCGGCCATGAGCGCGGCGTCGCCGCTGGCCTGCTCGTAGGCGTCGAGCAGGATCAGGAACGTGCCCGCATAGGCGTCCGCCGAATCGTACCGACCCGTGGCCCGCTCCCGGTTGCCGTGATGCACGTCGTAGTCGTCTATCGTTCCCGCGCGTCCGCCTCCCCCCTCGACGTTGAGATGGTCCAGGTACCACGCGATGTAACGCGCGACCTCGTCCAGGTGGCGACCATGTCGACAGAGCGACACGGCGTAGAGATTGGCGAAGTAGGGCCGCACGAGCTGCGGACTCGGGCCGACGGGCTCGAAACGGGCCACCACCGCCAGGGCGGCGTGCCGCTGCGGACCCGCCGCGCATCCCGCCAGGAGGATCAACGACACGATCCACGATGCGCACTCAGCGCCGGGTCGCCGCGAACTCGATCTCATCCAGGTCCTCCGTGACCACGAGTACGGTCTCCCACTCGTCCACGAGCCGGCGGCAGCCCGGCGGGGTCTCCACGCTCCAGCGCGCCCGCGGCAACGCAACCGCCACGCCCGCCAGGCCCTGCGCGTTCCGCAAGCTCAACACCGCCGCCTTGTCCGCGAGCGTCACCGTGAAAGCGGTGCCCCAGGCACGGCGCAGGTAAACGGCGCACTCCGCCATGGTCCGCACGCGCAGCTCCCCGGCGTCCTGCAGGGCCGAGAGCTCGTCGTACCAGCTCGCCAGCGCCGGCCGGTAGTCGAGGTCGTGCGTGTACTTGATCAGGTTGTACGGGTGCGCGTAGACCATGCGGATGGTCCGCTCACGCCGGCAGTAGTCGGACACGGCGGAGAGCCAGGCCAGGACCCCGTCCGCCGGCAGGGCCAGCCGATCGTCCATCTCCGCCGGCGAGGCCAGCCCGCCGCGCGGCATCACCGGAAAGGCGATCAGGCTGCGCGACAGCATCGCGCCCTCCCAGAAAGAACGGTTGGGCGCGCCGCCGGAATCGCCCGTGTAGTAGTAGCACTCGAAACCCAACTTCTCGAGCAGCGGCGTCATCAGCGCGGGGGGATGCACCCCCGCCGGCGCCGAATACTCGCGCACGGGCCGGCCCGTGATCTCCACCAGGCAGGCGTTGTTGCGACTCACGTAGGCCGCGATGGAATCGGCGTCCCAGACGCCGCTCTGCACCGCGGCGGCGAACTGGTTGTGAATCCAGCCGCCGTGGGAGCCGATCTCCCCAATAGACTGCAAGCGCTCTATATACGGCCGCCCCTTCCCGCAGGCCTCGAACCCCTGCCCGTCGCCAGGCCGGTTGACCGACGGGCCCGCGCAGACGTGGTACGAACAGGGCAGATCGCCTCGGAGCAGGCCGTGGGCGGACATGTCGTCGAGGGCGGTCCTGTCGTCCGCGAAATCGAGGTGCCAGTTGATCACGACGGCACCCAGTCCGTCCGGAGACGGCACCAGGTGGGGCAGGCCGACGACCCGCTCCGTGAACGTGCGCAGCAGCGAGCGCAGCGGCAGGTCGTCGCCGTGTGCCTTGAGGTGGCCGAGCGGCAGGTTCACGTACATGACGGCGCCGCGTCCCTCGCCGCGCACCGTGATCGCCGGATGCTCCCCGGCCGACGCCCCGGTGGTCCACGCCAGCACCCTCGTCCGCTCGCCGGGTCGTGCCGGCTCCAGCCGGCTGAGCGCGATGGGGTAGACCAGGCGGCCGTAGCCGTAACCCGTCAGGTGGAGATCCTCGTCCAGCTTGCCCGGGGGGATCTGGCAGAACGACGCGGACGCCGGATCGACGAAACGGATGCCGCCTTCGGCATGGGCGCGCTCGCCGATCCGGGCAGCGTCGGCGTGTTGCACGCCGGTGTGACGGGAGAGGAAGCTGCGCGGCAACAACGCGCCGGTCTGGCTCATGATGCCGGCATCGTGGATCACGGCCAGGGCTCCCCCGGCCGCCAGGTACGCGTCCAACCATGTGGCGAAGGACGAATGCAGCCGGCGGCACAGACCGTCCGGCAGGATCACCGCCGGCACCGTGGCGGCGAGCGCTTCCGGCGGCACGTCGCGCAGGGTGTAGAGATCGACGGCCGCGTGGGGAATGCCCTCCTCCTCCAGCACGCTGAGATAGGCATCGAGCACGTAACCGTGCTCTTCGCTCAGGGCCGGGTTGTACGCGACCAGCACCTGGAGGGTCGACGCCGCGGACATCCGCGCCGCCTTCCGCTCGGAGATAACGCCGCTGAGCAGGACCGCCAGACAGGCGAGCAGGACGAGAGTCAGGAAGAACCAGCGCATGCCACGCGCCCCCGTCCGTCGGTGAGGATGTAGCCGTGTACGGCCACGCCGGCGCCCAGCCGGATGTCCTTCTTGCCGATCAGCGTCTTGCGAGCGCCGGGAACCCCCACGTGAGCGCCCGACGCCAGACTGACCGCCGCCTGGGAGAAGACGTTGCCGTGCACCGCCGCCCCTTCCGCCAGGATCACGTCGCCCTCGGCGAAGACGTCGCCCCAGATCGCCGCGCCCCGCTCCAGGCGCAGGGTCCCGTAGACACGGGCGGTATAGGCGAGAACCGCGCCGGCGGCGATCGTCAGATCGCCCTTGACCACCAGCGGCCGCTGGAACTCGTCACCGGGCGAGACGGTCAGGTCGTTGCGATGGACGTGGGCCAGGTCCTCGATGGTGCGGATCTCGTCGACGTCCAGGTAGGGCGGAGAGCGATCAGGCACGACCCGTGCGCCCGGCTCCCCGCCGTCACCGAGGCCGGGGGCGCCGGTCGTGGCCACCGGCGAACCATAGAGGCGGGAGAACACGACGCCGTCGGCCAGGGTCAGCGATCCGCCGGCCGCGGCGCTGACTCCCAGGATGCAGCCCGGTCCCACCGTGACATCCCCGTCGGCGTCCAGCCAGCGCCGCA
>JAHIYU010000098.1 GCA_018814885.1 bacterium
CGCACCGCCCGCCGCACCCGGCAGGCGCTTTCGCCCTCCGCTGGCGGCCGGAGCCGTCCCGCCCGCGTCGCCACCGGCGTGCGGCATGCCGGTCAGGGTCTCGAAACGGCGCACCAGATCCGACAGCAGGACGCGGGATTCCAGCAAGGCCAGCTCCACCAGGAGGGCTTCCAGCAGCACGCGCGGCTGAGTGCTGCGGTGGATGCGCTCGAAGCCGCGGCTGGCGTGGTCGAGCAGGGCCAGCAGATCCTGCACGGCGAAGCGTTCGCTCTGCTGCAACAGGGTCTGCAGCTGATCCTCGGGCAGGAGGATGCCCGCCGCCAGGTCGGGATCGATGCGCAGGAGCAGGAGATGGCGGAAATTGTCGACCAGCTCACGCGCGAAATCGTCCAGGTTGCCACCGCTCGCGGCCGCGTTCTCGGCCATCTGCAGGATCCGCGCCGGGTCGTGGGCCAGGATCGCCTCGTTGAGTTCGGTGAAGACATCGGCGCGAACCAGGCCGAAGAGTTCGATGATGGCCTGTTCGTCCACGGTGTCGTCGCAGGCGGCAAGCACCTGGTCGAGGATGCTCAGGGCGTCGCGCATGGAGCCCTCGGCCTGGGCCACGACCAGGCGCAGGGCTCCGGCGTCGAGTTCCTTGCCCTCGGCCGCGACGATCTCGGTGACGCGTCCGGAAAGTTCATCGCGGGTCAGCAGGCGAAAGTCGAAGCGCTGGCAGCGCGAGAGGATCGTGCGCGGGATGCGGTTGGGTTCGGTGGTGGCGAAGAAGAAGAAGACGCGCGCCGGCGGCTCCTCGAGGATCTTCAGCAGGGCGTTGAAGGCGCCCTTGGACAGCATGTGGACCTCGTCGATGATGAAGACCCGGTTGGACCCCTGGCTGGGTGTGTACTGGGCCATGTCCCGCAGCTCGCGGATGTTGTCCACACCGGTGTGCGAGGCGGCGTCGATCTCCAGCACGTCCAGATAGGTGCCGGCGGCGATGCCGCGGCAGATCCCGCAGACCCCGCAGGGCTCATCGATCTGACCCTCGCGGCAATTGAGCGCCTTGGCGAGAAGTCGGGCCACGGTGGTCTTGCCACAGCCGCGCGAGCCGGAGAAGAGGTAGGCGTGGGACAGCTTGTCCTTGCGCAGGGCCGCGCGCAGGGTCCGGGTCACATGTTCCTGGCCCACAACTTCGGTGAAGGTCGCGGGACGGTACTTGCGGGCCAGCGCGCGGTAGGACATGGCTCCCAGGGGTGTTGGAGTGCGGACCCGGCCTCTTCGCGACGGGAATCGCCGCGAATGATCCGGATCGAGGAGCGGGCCAGGCTGGCGATGCACACGTCGACTACCGCGTACCGCTGCTACTTTCCAGTCCTGACGGAGTTAGCTCGCCGGCGTCGCACCGGGCCTGACCCACCATATCATGCGGGGCGTCCTGCCCCGGTAAAGGGTGGTGGAGATGAGCGGGCTCGAACCGCCGACCCCCACGTTGCGAACGTGGTGCTCTCCCAGCTGAGCTACATCCCCACCCTGATTTCCTGGCAACATCGACGATGGCGGAGAGGCAGGGATTCGAACCCTGGGAACACCTAAGTGCTCAACGGTTTTCGAGACCGCCCCGTTCAACCACTCCGGCACCTCTCCCCGCTCGTCATGCGGACTGGCGGAGAGTCAGGGATTCGAACCCTGGGTACCTCGCGGTACACACGATTTCCAGTCGTGCCGATTCGACCGCTCTCGCAACTCTCCGCCCGGGTCGTCGCGGGCCGCAATATAACATGTGCTTGAATATAAAGCAACTTGGGGCGGATCGCCCCGCAGCCCAGTCAGGGCTTGGCTTACCGGCCTCCGACCCCGCGCAAATCGCGGAAAAATGTCCGCAGCAGATCCGCGCATTCCGCCTCGAGGATACCGCCGATCACCTCGAAATCCAGGTTGTATGGATTCGCGGCGAGCAGGTCGCCCGTGGAGACCAGCGCACCCGCCCGCGGGTCACGCGCGCCGTAGACGATACAGCGGGGACGCCCCAGCAGGATGGCGCCGGCGCACATGGTGCAGGGCTCCAGGGTGGTATAGAGGATGCACTCGTCCAGGCGCCAGTCGCCCAGCGTCGACGCCGCGGCACCGATAGCCAGGATCTCCGCGTGAGCGGTGGGATCCTTCTGGACTTCGACCTGGTTGCGCCCCCGCCCGATGGGCACACCTTCACGCACGATCACGGTGCCGACCGGCACGTCGCCCGCGTCCCCGGCCAGCCGCGCCTCCTCCAGAGCCACGCGCATCCAGCGCTCGTGGGTGGCGAAGACTTCCCCTTCCAGACTCATGGCGACGGCCTCCGGCCCCGATGAACGGCAATGCGACGTGGTACGCCCGGAGGGATTCGAACCCCCAACCTTCTAATCCGTAGTCAGATGCTCTATCCAGTTGAGCTACGGGCGCGTCGCGTGGAATATATCACCAGGCACAACGGGCAGCAACCCGGTCCCTCGGCCCGTCGTCCATCTCGCTGCGGGAGGAATGGACCGGCGCATCGACATACGACGTATCTCCCTGAAAACAAGTTTGTTACGCGGCACGAGCCGAAAGAGCTGGACCGGGCGCCGGTCGCCTCCGGACAGATCGATTATCAATCGCGGCGGGAAATATCCCCCGATGAACTCCAGTTGAATAGAATTATCCCAGAATAATCACAATATGCCGTCATTTCTGTGATATAGTTACCTCTGGATTGTGTGGAGATGATCAATATCGGGCCCAGAACCAACGGACCTGCACCAGGGTCCGATCAGGATCCACGGCTGCATGGCCGGTGATATGAACGTTGTTCGACGAACCGCTTTCCGATACGACTGGACCGGCTCCGCCGCCCCCGGCAGGTCCCTGCCCGGACCCGGCATCGCTGCCGGCCGGATTACGCTCGACTTCCTCGCTCCCCTGGAAATTCACTGGAGGTAGACCATGTCATCGCACGACGATCTCGACACTCTCCGCATCCGGACCTCACGTCCGCTCATCCTGCGATTCCTGCTCTGCCTCGTCTTCGGCGCCGCCTGCCTGTCGCCGGTCGCCGCAGCCGGGCAGTCGATGACCGAGGGCCCCGGAGGTCCGATTCTCGTGGTCGCCGACACCGGCAATCCCTTCGGGCTCTACGCCGCCGAGATCCTGCGCACGGAGGGGCTGAACGCCTTCGCCGTGGTCGACCTCTCCGAGGTCTCCGCGCTCCTGCTCGCGGACTACGACGTGGTCATCCTCGGCGAGACGCCGCTCACCTCGTTCCAGGCCGGGCTGTTCGGTGACTGGGTCACCGGCGGCGGCAACCTGATCGCCATGCGCCCGGACGCCCAGCTGGCCGGTCTGCTCGGCCTGACACCCGCCGGCGGCACGTTGGCGGAGGGCTACATCCTGATCGACACCACGTCGACGGCTGGTCGCGGGCTCGTCGGCGAGACGATCCAGTTCCACGGCGAGGCCGATCTCTACGATCTGGACGGGGCGACAGCGCTGGCCGCCCTCTACGCGGACGCCACCACGCCGACGACGAACCCGGCCCTGACCCTGAACGCCGTGGGCGCGCTGGGCGGACAGGCGGCGGCCTTCGCCTACGACCTCAACGCGTCGGTGATCCTGACCCGCCAGGGCAATCCGGCGCTGGTGGGCCTGGACCGCGACGGCGATTCCCGCGTGCGCCCCAACGACCTGTTCATCGGAGACAACCCCGGCGTCGACGACTGGGTCGACCTGGACAAGGTCCATATACCCCAGGCCGACGAGCAGCAGAGGCTGCTGGCCAACCTGATCATCGAGATGAGCCGCGACCGCGTGGTCCTGCCCCGTTTCTGGTACTTCCCCCAGGGGCACCGGGCCGTCGTGGTCATGACCTGCGACGATCACAACGGCGGCTGGACCACCGGCCGCTTCGACCAGCACCTGGCCGAGAGCCCACCGGACTGCGCGCTGGAGGACTGGGAATGCGTCCGCGCCACCGCCTACATCTACTCCGGCAATCCCATGACCGACGCCCAGGCCGCGGCTTACACCGGCCAGGGCTTCGAGGTCGCCCTGCACGTTAACACCGGCTGCACGTCCTGGACTGACTACGCGCACCTCGAGAGCATGTACGCCGCGCAGATGGCGGGCTTCCAGGCCGCCTATCCGAGCCTGCCCAATCCCGACGGCAACCGCAACCACTGCGTGATCTGGAGCGACTGGCTCTCCAACGCCCAGATCGAGTCCGACTACGGCATCCGCATCGACAACACCTACTACTACGAGAACACGCCGGCCTGGAACATCAACGGTCATCCCGGCATGTTCACCGGGTCCGGCCTGCCGATGCGTTTCGCCGACCTCGACGGCACCATGGTCGACGTCTTCCAGTCCACCACCCAGATGACCGACGAGTCCGGACAGAGCTACCCCTTCACCGTGGACGCCCTGCTCGACCGGGCGCTGGGCCCCGACGGCTACTTCGGCGCCTTCTGCTGCAACATGCATTCCGATTACGAGGTGTCGAACGGTTCCACGCAAGCGCCCATCATCGTCGCCTCGGCCCAGGCGCGGGGCGTGCCGGTCATCAGCGCGCGCCAGATGCTGCACTGGCTCGACGCGCGCAACGCCTCGTCCTTCGCCTCGCTGGCGTGGAGCGCCAACACGCTCACCTTCGATGTCGTCAAGGACCCGGGCGCGCTCAACCTCGAGGGCATGCTGCCCGTGCTCTCGGCGACCGGGACCCTGGTCTCCCTCACCTTCGACGGCTCTCCCCTCGCGTACCTGACCGAGACGATCAAGGGCGTCGAGTACGCCATCTACACGGCCGAGGACGGCAGCTACGTGGCGCAATACGACGAGGACACGACGCCGCCGGTGATCACGAACGTCGCCCACAGCCAGACCCACTACAGCACCGCCACGATCACCTGGCAGACCGACGAGCCGGCAGCATCGCGGGTGGATTGCGGCGTCGATTCCATGCTGCTCGACCAGTCGGTCACCGGCGGCGCGTACGTGACGGACCACGCCCTCGACCTGACCGGCCTGGAAGCCAGCACGGTCTACTATTACCGGGTGACCGCGACGGATGCCTGGGACAACGCCGCCACCGATCCTGCAGCCGGCGAACACGTCTTCTTCACGCTGGGCATGCCGTGCTTCGTCGACGAGATCGTCGAGGACTTCGCCGCCGGCGATACCGGGTCCGGGACTTTCGTCGCCGAGATCGGTGACGGAGCCGTCGTCCTGGCGCCCACCGTCGGCGAGATCTTCGCGGGCGCCGCCTTGCCGCCCGACTGGGAGAACGTCGTGGCCGATCCGAACGGCACCGCCGTCGTAGGCGGCGGACTTCTGGTCCTGGACGGGGCCCGCGCCCATCCCCTCGCCACCTTCGCCTATCCGGTCGCGGACGAGGTGCGCACGCTGGAATTCAAGGCCACTTATAACACCGGCATCTATCAGCACGCCGGCTTCGGACTCACGTTCCAGGAATATCCGTACGCGATCTTCAGCACCTCCGGTACCGGCGGGGCCATTTTCATCCATACGCGTCTGGACGCCAGCACGGGCTTGTCCGAGTCGATCAGCTCCAGCTATCTCGGCGCGCCCCATACCTACCGGATAGAATGGCGCGCCGGCACCGTCGACTACTACATCGACGGCGACCACGTCGGTCAGCACGCCTACGGCATCACGACCGACCTGCGCCCGGTGTTCTTCGATCGCTATACGGGAGCGCCGACCCTGGACATCGACTGGGTGCACATGTCCGACTTCAGCGCCGCCGGCAGTTTCGAGTCGCACGTCCACGGCACCGGCGCCACGTCGTTCTGGGAGGCGGCCAACTGGACCGCCGACGTGCCGGACGGCACGACGCTGGAGCTCTACGTCCGGACCGGCGACACGCTCGTCCCCGACGGCGGCTGGACGCCATTCACCCTCCTGCCCGCGAGCGGCGCCGCAATCGCTATCAACTCGCAGTTCATACAGTATCGCGCGGACCTGAGCACGTCCGACGTCGGCCTGACGCCGGCGCTCGAGGATATCGCCATCAGCTGTCTGGTCGGGAACGACGAGGTGCCACCGATCATCACGGCGCTCACGGCGACGCCGGATCCGGAGGGCGAATCGGCGACGGTCACCTGGGAGACCAACGAGCCGGCGGACTCGTGGCTCGACTACGGCACCGATCCGGAGGACCTCCCGCTCGGCGTGGGCGAAACGGCTCTCGTCGCCTCGCATAGCCTCGACCTGACCGGGCTGGACCCGGGCACCATCTACTACTACCGCGTCACGTCGACCGACGAGGCGGACAACGCGGCGACCGAACCGCCGCTCGGCGAGCCGGCCGCCTCCTTCGTCACGCCAGTGCCGCCGGCGCCGGACTGTTTCGTCGATGACATGACGGCCGATTTCGAGGCAGGCAGCCCCGACGGCGACGTCGCCATCGCCGAATACGACGACGGCGAGCTCATCCTGATGCCCGCCGCGGGCAGCGACTTCGGCGGCGACGCGTTGCCCGGCGGCTGGTACACGTACTTCAACGCGGGCGGCAGCGCCACCGTGGGCGGCGGCGTGCTGACCCTCAACGGCGGACGCGTCGGTCCCGGCTCCCTCTACCCCCCGGAGCGTTCGGTCGAATTCAGGGCCATCTTCCGGAACGTGTCCAACCAGCATGCCGGCTTCGGCGAGACCTACACCGAGCTGCACTGGGCCATGTTCTCGACCCGCTCGGGAGGCGCACTCTACGCGCGCACCCGCCAGGACGACACATACACCGACGAGAGCATCGGCAGCGGCTACTTCGATGCGTACCATCTCTACCGCGCCGACTGGTACGTCGATCATGTCGAGTACTTCGTCGACGACGTCCCCGTCGCCAGCCACCCGATCGCCGTCACGTCCGACCTGCGGCCGCTGGTCAACGACTCCACGGCCGACGGCACCGACCTGGTCGTCGACTGGCTGCGCATGACCCCCTACGCCGCCGCTGGCAGTTTCGAGTCGCGGATCTACAACGCCGGCGCGGTGGCGGACTGGGACGCGGCCTTCTGGTCCGGCCAGGAACCCGCCGGCACCAGCCTGCTGCTCTACTACCGGGCCGGCGACACGGGCGTGCCGGACGGCTCGTGGACGCCGTACACCTCGCTCCCCGTCAGCGGCACGGTCATCGGCGAGAGTTCGCAGTTCATCCAGTACCGGGTCGACCTGGCGACCGCCGACACGTCTGTCACGCCATCCCTCGAGGAGATGCACATCGCCTGTCTGATCCCGGCAGACGAGATACCGCCGACGATCACCGACCTGGCGGCGGCGCCGTCACCGGACGGCACCTCGGTCACCATCACCTGGACGACCGACGAAGCGGCCGACTCGCGGGTGGACCACGACATCATCGAGGCCCCGTTGCGGCTGTCGGTGAGCGACCCGGCCCTGGTCACCGACCACACCATCCAGGTCGACGGCCTGATACCCGGCCTTACCTACTACTACCGCGTCACGTCGGCCGACGAGGCGGCGAACCCCGCCACCGAGCCGCCCCCCGCGCAGCCGCCAGCCACCTTCGTCACGCCCCTGCCGGCCTGCGCATTCGACGACGTGGTGGCCGATTTCGAGGCCGGCACGGGCACCGGCCACCTCGTCGCCAACACCTACAACGGCGAGGTGATGCTGATCCCGACCGAGGGTTCGGAGTTCGAGGGCGACAGCCTGCCGGGCGGCTGGTCCCTCTACGCGCAGGCTCCCGGAGGCACGGCCGTGGTGACGGGCGGCCAGCTCGTCGTGGACGGCGCCCGTCCGGGCTGCGATGCGCTCTACGCGCCGGGCCGGTCGGTGGAGTTCTACGGCACCTTCGAGAACGTGACCAACATGCACGTGGGCTTCGGCGAGACCTTCGGCGAATTGCACTGGGCCATCTTCAGCACGGGCGGCAGCGGCACGGGCCTGAAGGCGCGCACGCGGCAGGACGCCGTGCTGTTCGACACCACGCTGGCCGCCGGCTACCAGGGCGCACCGCACCTGTTCCGCATCGACTGGCAGACGACCGCAGTGGACTTCTACATCGACGGGAGCCCCGTGGCTCATCACGACATCTCCGTCACGTCCAGCCTGCGCGTGCTGGTCAGCGACACGACCGTGGACAGCTATGCGCTGGCCGTGGACTGGCTGCGGATGACACCCTACGTAGCCGCGGCGAGCTTCGAGTCGCGCATCTTCGACAGCGGTGAGATGGGTTACTGGGACGCCATCGGCTGGGTCGGCGACGAACCTGCGGGCACCGGGATCACAGTGCTGGCGCGCGCCGGCGAAACGCCGACGCCGGACGGCAGCTGGACCGCCTACGTGTCCGTGCCGACCTCCGGGCAGGAACTCCCCGTGACGGGACGTTACCTGCAGTACAGGGCGGATCTGACGACTGCGGACCCGGCCGTCACGCCTGCGCTGCAACAGCTGAGCGTCATGTGCGGCACGGCCGTGTCGGTGCCCGACCAGCCCGATGTTCCAGCCGTGACCGTACTCCGGCCGAACTACCCCAACCCGTTCAACCCGCGCACGACGTTCTCCTTCGGGCTCGCGCGCGCGGGCCGCGTCTCCCTGAGGCTCTACGCCGTCGACGGTCGGCTGGTCCGGACCCTCGTGGACGGTCCGTTGCCCGCCGGCTATCACGACGTCACCTGGGACGGGACCGACGAGGCGGGACGGCGCCTGGCGTCCGGGGCCTATTTCGTCCGCTTCGTGTCTGCCGACCACATCGGCACCGATCGCGTGATGCTCATCAAGTAGTCATTCCGAAATGCGGGATGCGGCCGACGGCCGCGTCCCGCTCTCGAACCAGATGGGGGCAAGCAACATGTTCTACCACACGTCGTCGGCGGAGACCCGCGCGGGAGCACACCTCGGCGGGTATTACTGGATTCCGGCCCTGATCGTCCTGGTCGCCCTGGTGGCGAGCGGAGGCGCCCCGGCCCTCGCGCAGACGCCCCAGGAGGGGCCCGGCGGTCCCATACTCCTGATCACCAACTACGACCTCCCCCTGTCCTACTACTACGCGGAGATCCTGCGTACGGAGGGCTTCAACGAATTCGAGGTCATCGACGTGCGGGACGTGCACATCGGCACCATGGATCCCTACGACCTGGTGATCATCGCCGAGATGCACCTGAATTCCCTCTATCCGCCCAAGTTCCAGCAGTACCTCGATCAGGGGGGCAACGTGATCGCCTTCCGGCCGGATCCCCTGCTGTACGGGATCTGCGGCGTGGCCAGCGCGGCCGACACCCTGTCCAACGGTTACCTGTTGATCGACGATGGCGCGGCCCCCGGTCGCGGACTGGTCGGCGAGACCATCCAGTACCACGGCCCCGCCGAGCTGTACGATCTGGCGGGCGCCGCCACCGTGGCCACGCTCTACGCGGACGCCACGACGCCCACCTCTCATCCCGCAGTCACGCTGCGCGACGTGGGCGCGGCCGGCGGACAGTTCGCCGTTTTCGCCTACGATCTGGCCCGCTCGGCGGTCCTGACGCGCCAGGGCAATCCCGACTGGGCTGCCCAGGACCGGGACGGCGACGGCCGCATCCGCACCAACGACCTCTTCGTGGGCGACACCCCGGGCGTGGACGACTGGATCGACCTCGACAAGGTCGCCATCCCGCAGGCCGACGAGCAGCAGCGCCTGCTGGCCAACCTGATCCTGCACATGAACCAGAACAGCATGCCGCTGCCGCGGTTCTGGTACTTCCCGAACGGCCACAAGGCCGTTGTCCTGTTGACCGAGGACAACCACGGCACGACCTGGTCCATGGACCGCTTCGAACAGCATCTGGTCGAGAGCCCCCCCGGCTGCGTCCTGGAGGACTGGGAGTGCGTCCGGTCCAGCTCCTACATCTATGCGACCAATCCCATGACGGACGCCCAGGCCGCCTACTACGACGCGCTGGGCTTCGAGATCTCGATCCACTCGAACACCGGCTGCGACACGCCGTGGCCCGACCTGCCCGCCCTGCAGGCCATCTACGACGCCCAGTTCCCCCCGTTCGTGGCGAAATACGCCAGCATCCCCAGCCCCCTGAGCGAGCGCGCCCACTGCGTGACCTGGGCCGACTACGACTCGCGCCCCATCGTCCAGTACGGCTACGGGATCCGGCTCGACGTGACCTACTACTACGAGAACGTCACCGCCTGGCAGATCGACGCGCACCCGGGCATGTTCACCGGCTCGGGAATGCCGATGCGCTTCACCGACTTCGGCGGCGGCATGATCGACGTCTTCCAGGCCACCACCCAGATGACGGACGAGTCCGGCCAGACCTACCCCCACACGATCGATGCCCTGCTGGACGGGGCCCTGGGGCCGGACGGCTACTACGGCGCTTTCACGGCGAACATGCACGCCGACTACGAGGCGTCCAACGGTTCCTACAACGCGCCGGTCATCGTGGCCGCCGCCCAGGCCCGGGACGTGCCGATCATCACGTCGCGGCAGATGCTCAACTGGCTGGACGCCCGCAACGCCTCCTCCTGGCAGAACCTGACCTGGGACGGCAGCACGTTGCTCGGCGACGTGGTGCAGGCGCCCAACGCGCTGCATCTCGAGGGCATGCTCCCATCCATCTGGAGCACGGGCGCCATCGCGGAGATCACCCGCGACGGGCTGCCTATCGAATACCGGATCGAAGAGATCAAGGGCATCAGCTACGCCATCTTCGGCGCCGGGGCGGGCAGCTACGCCGCGACCTACGAGGAGGACCTGACGCCGCCTCTCATCACCGACGTGCAGCACGCCGTCGGCGCCTACGGCACGGCCACGATCACCTGGGACACTGACGAACCGGCCGATTCGCGTGTCGAGTACGGGACCGACTCCGGCGACCTCGACCTGAGCGCCGACGCGTCAGCCCTGGTCCTCGCCCACACCCTCCAGCTCCCGATGCTGGACCCCGGCACGACGTACTACTACCGTGTCGTCTCGAGCGACTACTGGGACAACACCGCCACCGAGCCGCCGGTCGGCGCCTTCTCGTTCACCACGCCTCCTCCGGTGTGCTTCGCGGACATCGAGATCGCCGACTTCGCCGCCGGCGCCTTCGATGCGGGAGTTCATCTCGCGGCCACCGCGGACGGCGAACTCGTGCTCGCTCCGGAGATCGGCGTGGAGTTCCTGGACGGCGTCCTGCCGGCCGGCTGGTCGGCTCCTCCCGCCGATCCCGGCGGCATCGCGGTCGTGGCCGGCGGCCTGCTGACCCTCGACGGCGCGCGCGCGCATCCCGACGCGGTATTCGCCTACCCCACCGGGGACGAGGTCCGCTCGCTCGAGTTCGTCGCGACCTTCGGCGCGGCGATCAACCAGCACGCGGGGTTCGGCCTGACGCTGCAGGAGTACCCCTACGCCATCTTCAGCACCTATGGCGACGGGGCGACGCTTCGCGCCCACACCCGGCTGGACGTCGCCACCGGTCTGATCACGTCGCTGGGCGCGGGATATCTGGGAGCGCCGCACCTCTACCGCATCGAATGGCGCGCGGCCGCCGTCGACTACTTCATCGACGGCACGCCGGTGATCCATCACGATCTCAGCCCGGCCCAGGACCTGCATCCGGTGGCCTTCGACCGCTACCTGGGCGGCCCCACCCTGGCCGTGGACTGGATGCGGATGAGTCCCTACGCGACGGACGGCGAATTCACGTCCCGCGTCTTCGACGCCCTGAGCGTGTCCACCTGGGGGGCCGCCTTCTGGACGGGCGCGGAACCCGCGGGCACCGGTCTCGAGCTCTCCTACCGGCTGGGCGACACGCCCGTGCCCGACGGGTCGTGGACGGCGTACACCCTGCTGCCGGCTTCGGGTTCAGTCATCGGCAGCGCCAGCCAGTATTTCCAGTACCGTCTCGTGCTGTCGACGGCCGATCCCCTGGTCACGCCCCGGCTGGATGACTTCGCCCTGAACTGCGAACTCGGCGACGACGTCACTCCCCCGCTCATCACCGAGCTGGCGGTCGCGCCGGGCACGAGCGGTGCCACTGCGGTCGTCACCTGGCTCACGAACGAGCCCGCGGACTCGAGGATCGGCTACGGCACCGCCCCGGGGAACCTGGATACCGAGGTCAGCGACGCCGCGCTGGTCACGAGCCACAGCCTGCAACTGACCGGACTGGCGCCGGGAACGCTGTACCACTTCCGCGTGACTTCGACCGACCCGGCGGACAACGCGGCGACAGAGCCGCCGCTGCTCGATTCGCCCGCCACATTCCTCACGCCGTACCCGCCGTGTCTGGCGGAGAGCGCCGTCGCCGATTTCGCCGGCGGGGACCACGCGGGGACCTACGTGTCTGAGTCGCAGGACGGCGAGGTGATCCTGGAGCCCACGGTGGGCGCCGAGTTCTCCGGCACGGACCTGCCGGAGGGATGGACGCTGATCGCCGAAGCCCCCGGCGGCAGCACCACCGTGATGGGCGGAACCATCACGGTGGACGGCACGCGTCCCGGCACCGTCGCCCTCTTCGCGCCGGGCCGCTCGCTGGAGTTCCGCGGCACCTTCGACAACGTGACGAACCAGCACGTCGGTTTCGGCGTGACGTTCGGCGAGTTCTCCTGGGCCATCTTCAGCACCGGCGGCAGCGGCTCGGGCCTGAAGGCCCGGACCCGGATGGATGACGTGTACCTCGACGAGACGCTGCCCAGCGTCTATCAGGGCGCGCCTCACGATTTCCGCATAGACTGGAACGTCGGCAGCGTGGACTACTACATCGACGGCGAACTGGCCGCGCATCACGACATCGACGTGACGGTGCCCCTGCGCCCCATGATCAGCGATACGACCGTGGACGGCATCGTGCTCGCCGTGGATTGGCTGCGCATGACGCCCTTCGCCACCGCGGGCAGCTACGTCTCCGCGGTGTACGACGCCGGTCAGACCGTGATCTGGGACGCGGTCGACTGGCTGAGCACCGAACCCCCGGGGACCTCGGTGCTGATCTCCGCCCGCTGCGGGCATACGCCGCTGCCCGACGCGTCCTGGACCGACTACGGCATCGTTCCCGGCCCCGGCGGCTCCCTCGGCGTCGCCACGCGCTACGTCCAGTACCGCGCCGACCTGGTCTCGGATGACGATCGTCGTACCCCGGTGCTGGAAGAGGTGACCATCACCTGCGGCGCCACCACGGCGGTGGATCCGGAGCTGGCCGTGCCCGACCGCACGCGTCTCCACCAGAACTACCCGAACCCCTTCAACCCCAGCACGACCTTGCGTTTCTCGCTCGCTAGCCGGGGCGACGTCACGCTCAAGCTGTACGCGGTGGACGGGCGGCTGGTGCGCACCCTGGTCGCAGGGGAGCTGGCGGCCGGGCATCACGAGGTGGTCTGGGACGGAACCGACCAGCGGGGCCGCCGCCTGCCGTCATCCCTGTATTTCGCGCGGCTTGTCGCGGCGGACCGGACCGAGACGTGCCGTCTGATGATGATCAAGTGAGGCCATGGCGAGAGCCGCAGGGATGCTCCTACATGACGACGGCGGGCTGCCCGAGCAGCCCGCCGTCGTTTTGATGGTACGCCCAGGAGGATTCGAACCCCCAACCTCCTGGTCCGTAGCCAGACGCTCTATCCAGTTGAGCTATGGGCGCACCTGTACGAGATTTCCTGGCGGAGAGGGAGGGATTCGAACCCTCGATGAGTTTCCCCATACACGCTTAGCAGGCGTGCGCCTTCGGCCACTCGGCCACCTCTCCACGACCCGATCTGGCGGAGGGCGAGGGACTCGAACCCCCAAGGGATCTCTCCCGGCGGTTTTCAAGACCGCTGCCTTACCAGTTAGGACTAGCCCTCCGGCTGTTCATCGCGCCAGAGGCCGCAGCCGACCGCCCCCACAGAACCCGCTTCTGGAGCCTGTTCCGGGAATCACGTTGCGGCCAAGCACGTTACTTGTTACCCCTCAATTTGTCAAGAAAGCCTTTCACGCCATCCTCTATCCGCTCGCTCAGGCATTCCTTGGCCGGCGCCAGGTCCAGCATGACCCGGGGACTCGCAGCCCGGCCCTTCATGTCCAGGTTGAGGGCGATCCGGCCGTCGTCTCCCCTCAGTACGGCGGCCAGGGGCGTCAGATCGCCGAGTTCCGGCTGGAAGTCCGCGGGGAACTTGACGTTCAGGCTCATGTCGATGCCGCCGTCGAGACCGAACCAGCCGCCTCCGCGCCAATCGGTGTCGTGGCCGTCGAGCATCAGGTTCTCGATGATCAACTTGCCGTCGCGCACGAGCACTCTCTGCACCAGGTGCCGGAAGCGGATGTCCTTCAGGTCCTGGCGGTCCCCCAGGTAGGGAGAGATGTCGTCCAGCCAGGACGAGGCGTGGACCGTGCCGTCGCGCAGGGCCAGGTCGCCCGCCAGTTCCAGGGAGGCGCGCATTTCCGCCGGGGAGCCGAGAACCATGGCACCGGCCATCTTGAGGTTCGCGACGCCCTCGAGGTAGGGAACGGCCACCGGGGCCACCGCGTCCAGCAGGATCCGGGCCTGTACGCCGTCACCGTCCACCGAGAAGCTGCAGAGCGCCCGCTCGCGGTCCAGGTCGCCGAAGCGGAGGTGGCCCGCGAGGTTGCCGTCCAGGATGTCGATCCGAACGTCCTTCAGCTCCGCCGCGGCGCCCTGCAGCGTCAAGGCGGCGGAACCGCGCCAGGGCACTGTCTGCCGCGGCGGGACGATCGACAGGTCTCGGACCTGCGCTTCGACCGCGAGCCCGCTCGCCAGATCGTGATACCGGGCGCCTGGCGGCAGGGGCCAGGGGAGGTCGACGGAACCGCCGGCGGCGAGTTCGCCCAACGAGAGCGGCGTCTCCGCAAGCCAGGCGGCGGTCTCGGGAGCGAGACGGGACGTGACGTCGGGCAAGCCGCGGCGCAGGGACTCCACGTCCAGGCCGATCAGGCGCCACTGGCCGGTCAGGCGATCGCCCAGGGGCGAGGTGGCCAGGGTGCCGCTCCCGGTCACCGTGACGCCGCTCCAGGTCAAATGCCGCACCAGGAACTGCAGACGGCAGGCTGTATCCGGGATTTCCAGCTGCCCCGTGAGATCGAGGTCGCGGAAGACCTGTTCGCCCTGCTCGCTGAAACCGGTCAGGCGCAGCGCCGCGATCCGCGTGCGCACCTCCAGGCGCGAGGACCCGCTGCCACCGACGGGCGGGGGCGTGCCCGTGGCGAAAGCGTCGAGCCGCCGCAGCAGCAGGGACGCGTCGCCGATACTCACATCCTGGTGCCAGCCCTCGACCTGCAGGCGCCGGTGCTTGGCGGAATCGGACCAGGCGAGGCTGCCGTCCGCCACGGCCAGCCCGGCCACGAAGAGAGCCGCCGGCATCCTGGCGGCGCGGCCCGGGGGCGCGCCCGCGCCGCCCGGCAGCGTGGCGCCAGAGGTCGATGTCGCCTCGCCCCGGGTCACGAGTTCGATACGCGGTCTGACCAGGCGCACCTCCCCCACCTCGAGGCGTCGTTTCAGCAGGGGACCCCAGGCCAGCGACACCTCGAGCCTGTCGATACGGGCGGCGTAGCTTTCCAGATCGACCGCCGCTCCGGTGCGCGCCGCGAGGTCCTCGCCCGTCCCGACCACCGCGCCGTTGGTGAGGACCAGGCGCAACCGCGGCCACACGTCCACCTCCGCACCGACGAAGGCGGCGGTGGCGCCGGTGGCTTCCTCGATGCCGTCGGCGATCATCCCTGCCAGCCGGGAGGCCGGCACCAGCAGACGCATCGCCGACAGCAGCAGGACGACCACGGCGACGACGGTCACCACGACTCGTAGCAGGCGGCGCAGGGTCTTGGACATGCGGTTCCTCCAGGGACAACCCGGGTCAAGAAGTCGAAACGATACGCGCGCCGCCCAGTACCCGGTCCCCCGCGTAGAGCACGAGGAACTGGCCGGGAGCCACACCCCTGGCCGGGGCGGACAGGGTCACGGTCAACGTCCCGCCGCGACGGGACCAGGTCGCGACGGGCACGCCGCGTTGGCGGTGGCGGACCTGCGCCTCCACCGGCGAGGCGTCAGCCGCCCCGGCCCCGCCTTCCGGAAACGAGGGCGACGGCGAACGAAAGCCGTCACATGTGATCTCGAAGACGTCCAGTTCGTGCCGGGCGCCCGCGATCAGCCGGTTGCTTTCCGGTTCGAGCGACAGCACGTAGAGCGGTTCCGGTGCGGCGATGCCCAGGCCGCGGCGCTGACCGACCGTGTAGTGGGCCAGCCCACGGTGCCGACCCAGCACTCTTCCCGCCCGGTCGACGATGTCGCCCGGCTCGCGGCCGCCCGTCCCCTCGAAGAGGAAGGCCCGGTCGCCGTCCGGTATGAAGCAGATCTCCTGGCTGTCGGGCCGGCGGGCCGCCTCCAGGCCGAGCGCGGCCGCCGCCGCGCGTACCTGCCCCTTGTCGAACCAGCCGAGCGGGAAGACGCAGCGTCCCAGCACCGCCTGATCGATACCGTGCAGGAAGTACGACTGGTCCTTGGCCGCATCCACCCCGCGCAGCAGTCGGGTCTCGCCTCCCTCCCGCGCCAGCCTCGCGTAATGGCCCGTCGCGATCAGGTCCAGACCCAGGGCGTCGGCACGTCGCGCCAGTTCCGGGAAACGGATCGCCGTGTTGCAGCCGACGCAGGGATTGGGCGTACGCCCTGACAGGTATTCCCGGACGAAGGGATCGATGACCCGAGCCTTGAAACGATCCTCGACGCCGCCGACCCAGTGCCGGGACCCGAAGCGCGCCGCCAGCCGCCGGGCCCCGTCGATGGCGTCCAGCGAACAGCACGACCGGTTCCCGGCACCGCCGAAGGCGGCATCCGAGGTGCAGAAGTTCTTGAGCGTCACGCAGTGGACGTCGCAGCCCAGATGCTTCAGGAGAGCGAGTGCGAGGCTGCTGTCGACGCCGCCGCTCAGGCCGAGCAACACGCTGCTGCCCGGAGGCGCCGCAGCCTCGAGCTCTGCGGGCACGGGCAGGGGGAAGGTCATCGCTCACCTCGCCGGAAGCGGCCCGCATCAGGACGTCTTGTCGCCGGCCGGTTCGGTCAGGTTGGCCGGGATCTCGGCCTCCATCAGTTCCTTGATGACCCTGATGTTCTCGAGGGAACGTTCGCGGATGTCGCCCTCCTCGTCGAATTCGGCCGCGTCCTCCCACTCCACGATCGCCTCGCGGTACATCTTCGATTCGGCGAACATGATCGCCAGGTTGTAGTGGGCGAGCGCGCTGCGGGGATTGCCCTCCAGAGCGGCCTTGAACTCCGCCAGGGCATTCATGTACTGGTGCCTGCGGAAGTAGAGTGAGCCCAGGTTGCAACAGGCCTTCTCGTCGCCGGGCCGCAGCGCGATGGCGCGCGTGTAGAGTTCGGTGGCCTTGTTCACGGCCGCCATCGCCTCGGGCGTGCGGCCTTCCGACAGGTCGTCCCAGATCAGACCGGCGTTGACGAGCGGCTCGACGAAGGTGCTGTCCGACGACGACGCCACCTCGAAGTACGCCAGCGCCGAATCGAGCAGGGCGTTGGTGCCGGACGCGGAGCCCTCGCCGGGAGCCAGCTCCGTCGTGGTCGCCCGCCGGTAGAAGATGTTGCCGAGTTCGTACCAGGCGTATTTCGCCTCGGGTGTGCCCGCGGCGGCGAGACCGCGCAGGGCGGCTTCCTGCTCCTCCGCCGGCAGCTGGCGGTATTCGGCCAGGACGCGCTCCAGTTCCGACAATTCCACTTTCTCGCGGCAACCCGCGAGAAACGCCAGCGATGACAGGATGATCAGCAGGATCAAGAAGCTCGAAGCCGTGTACGCACGAACGCCATTCATCGGATCACTCCTCGGTGTGAAGCATATCAACCGCGGCGAGCGGTACCGCCACGTCTACCACCATTTCTCCAGACCGGCCACAGAGACCGAGAGACGCCAGACGCGGTCCTGGCTGCCGTTCCTGGCCACGTCGCCCACCCAGGCATGCGACAGGGCGATGTCGAGATGCCCGCTCCTGTCGCGGAAGGAGAATCCGGTGCCGGCCGACACGCGTTTCTCGATGATCTCCTCGCCGCCGACGAGATAGGGCCACTTGTGCAGCGAATATCCTACACGAAGCGGCAGATTCCTGCGACCCGCGCGGCGTTCGTAGGCCTCGGCGCGGTCGAAGCCGAAACCCAGGCGCCAGGCGTCGGCCATGACGTTTTCCCAGTCAGGGCGCCCGCGCAGTTTCGAGTAGGGCTGGCTCTCGTACTCGGCGCCGAAGCGCCAGCGGTCCGAGAGCGCCGCGGCCGCGCCCACGGCCCAGGAAGCGGGCATCTCGATCCGGTAGTCCTCCACGACGTTGCCGGGGATGCCCTGCATGTCCCGGGTGCGGATCACGTCCCATTCGTGCGCGGTCGTGAAGGCGGCGCCCACCGCCAGGCTGGGCAGCGGGTCCACGAGCAGCGACCACGTGGTCGACAGGCCGCTGAGTTCGTCCTCCAGTACTTCCGAGCTGGTCAGGAAGTAGTGGGTACCGTCGGTGGTGACCGGTTCGTCGAAGATGACGTTCACGCGCTCCCGCATGACGCCGCCGATCAGGTTGAGACTGGCGCCGAGCGACAGGCGCGGAGCGACGCGCCAGGACAAGCCGAGCGGGACCTGGAACTGGGTGCCCTCGCGCACGAAGAACTCCCGCGCGGCGTACGGGACGTGGGCGCCCAGAGGGTCCGCGGGATCGGGCAGCAGGAAGACGGTATCGAGCTGCCTGTCGTACTGGGTGCCGCGCAGGCCCTGGAAGCCGGCGCTCAGGACCAGCCGCCCCTCCGCGAACGGCGCCGCGGCCCGCAGGGTCGGCGTGCGCACCCTGTTCGTGTTGCGCGATGCCGCGCCGTCCTCGCTCCGCACCTTTTCCGCATAGCCGCTGACCACGATCACCATCTGCCGCAGGCCGGGCAGACCGGCGAGGCTGTGGAAGGACGGGATCAGCGTGTCGCTCTCGGCGAGCCCCCAACCGCCGCGTCCGTCGATGCGGGCGTCGCTGGAGCGGACATCGGCGCCGAGATTGGTCAGGGCGAAAGGGCTCTGCGCGAGGGACGCCGAGGCGGCGAGAACCGCCAGGACCGCCAGGGCGAACGCCAAGCTGCGTCCGCTCCCGTCCCCTCCCCGGGCGGCGCGCGTGAAGGAGCTCATCGGGCACCTCCGCTGAACGGGGTGTAGGTGATCTCGAGATGTGGCGTCAGGAAGGGATGGTCGGTGCCGTGGAAGGCGTAGAGCGACAAGTAGAAATCCGGCGCGTAGTTCAGGGTCGTGGCGAACCCGGTGAACGGCTCGCCGGCCGTGACCAGGAAGACCGTGTCCGGGTCCAGCACGCCGTTGACGATGCGCTGCACCGTCGAGGTCACGTCCCAGCCGACCCACTCGCTCTCCTCGAGAAGCAGGCCTTCCAGGTCCACGGCATACTGGCCGTCCACCACGGCGCCATCGTCCTCGAGATCCGCCAGCGTCACCGACGCGACGCCGTCGACCAGCGCCAGGGGGACCTGGTGCACGACCAGGGACTGGATCTGACCGTAGCTGCGGTCGAAATCGACGCCCAGACGGACCACCGCGCGGTTGACGAAGACGTCGTCCGGCACCGACGAGAGATCGAAGGAGAAGTACGGCGAGAGCCGCAGATGGGTCCGCAAGACCACGTCCTCGGCCAGGTCCGCCGACGGCGTTTCCAGCGCGTGCAGGGTGGAGACGTCCGCGACCGGTGCGATGACGAGGATCTCGTCGAAGTAGGTGGTCTCGTCCACGCCGACGAGGGAGTCGGTGATGGCGATGGTGATCGACGGCCCGATGGTCGTGTCGTCGTCCTCCCGCTCGATCTCCTGGAAACCGCGGCCGTGCATGTCCATCGATCCGTATCCGATCAAACCCGCCACGTCGGAAGCTGGCCCTTCCCTGACGATGATTCCGTTGTGACCGTTCTCCAGCCAGTCCACGATCGTGGCCGGGTTGAAGTTCAAAAAGACGTTCGCGCCGGAGGTCGTCGCGTCGATCAGCAGCTGGTCGTAGTCCGGTTCCGGCCCCGGGTAGAGCGATGTGTCGAGAGGCTCGATGAGGTTGTAGACCTCGTAGTTCTTGTCGTATCCCTCCTGCTCGGCGACGGTGCCGCCGCCGAGGTCCGGGGCGTAGAACTTGAGACGGTACAGGTTCATCCTGGCGTACTGGATGTTGTCCTCGCTGATGGTCAGCCAGTCCGGCACGCTGTCGGGCAGGGTCGAGAAATCGTACCGGATCAGCATGGAGGACGAGGCGGTGGCGCTGCTGCCGAAGTAGAGCACCTGGTTCTCGTCGTAGGGCACATCCTCGTCCTCGAGCGCCACGTGGCCCCGGGCCGTGGTCTCGTGCAGGACCCGGGTCGTGGGGGCGTTCATCTGCAATTCGACGGGCACGCCGGCGCCGACCGGGTTGGCCTCGTCGCTGGTGCAGCCCGCAAGCGACAGGGCCGCGGCCAGGGCGAGCGCCGCCGCGGCGGCCGACCGGCTCGACTGGTTCATCTCGAACATCCGTTCTCCTCGTGTAAAGAACCGAACCGACGCATACTAGGGCGCGTCCGGTCGGTCGTCAAGGCGCTCCCCGCCGGTGTCGGCGCCGCCGGCGGCGCGCGCCGACATGCTCACGCGCGAAAAGCCGCTCTCCTTGATCATGTCCATCAGGCGCACCACCCGCCCGAACTCCGTATGCGTGTCCGAGCGCAGCACGATGTTGTTCTCCCCGCCCTCGGCCAGCCGTTGCCGGAGCGCGGACACGATCTCGTCCTCGCCCAGCCGCCTGTCCTCGAGATAGATCGCCCCGTCGCTGGTCAGGTAGAGGACGGCCGGCCCCGCCATGACCGGCTCCGCCGAGGTGGAGCTCGGCAGTTCCAGCTCGATGGCCGGCTGATGCTTGAAGGTCGAGGTCACCAGGAAGAAGATCAGCAGCAGGAACATCACGTCGATCAGCGACGTGACGTTGATGATCAGGCGGTTGCCCCTGCGCGGAGGCGCGAACTGCATCTCAGTCCTCCCCGCCGGCGGCGGACCGGCCCCTGCGGAGGGTGCGTTCGCGTAGGTGGCCCAGGATCTGCGAGGCGTAGCGCTCCAGGTCGAAGATGATGGCGTCGGCCCGCCCCTGCAGCCAGTGGTGCCCCACCAGCGCCGGGATGCCGATGATCAGCCCGGCGGCGGTCGTCACCATGGCCTCGGAGATGCCGCCGGAAAGCTGCTCCGGGTTGCCCAGCCCGATGGTGGAGATGGCGGCGAAGACGCGGATCATGCCCGTCACCGTGCCGAGCAGCCCCAGCAGGGGCGCCACCGCCGCGACGATCTCGAGGATGTTCAGGTTGCGCACCAGCCGGACCGCTTCCTGGCGCCCGGTCTCCTGGAGCACGTCGCGCACGATCTGCCACTCGTAGTCGGCGTGGTCCAGTCCGGCGCGCACCACGTTGGCGAAGGGCCCGGGGTTGCGGTCGATGATGGCATAGGCGATGTCGTGGCTGTCGCTCGCGGGCAGGGTCTCCACCGCCTCGGCGACCTCGGGGAAGATGATCTTGTGACGTCGCAGGGCGAAGAGCCGCTCCAGGAAGATCGTCAGGCCGATCAGGGAGCACAGCCCCAGCGGAATCATCATCACGTTGCCGGCGCGGATCAATTCCCACATCTCGCGTCATTCCTTCGCTGGTTGCGTATCGTGATCACGGGCGCCGCGCTCTCAGCGCGCCGAGTAGATCAGCTTCACTGTCATCACGAGCTTCGGGTCCGGGAAGTGGCTCGGCAGGGGCGCCAGCGGCGCCGTGGCCCGCATGGCCGCCAGGCTCGCCCGGTGCAGGGACTCGTGCCCTTTCTCTTCGATCACGGTCAGCTCGCTCAGGCTGCCGTTCGGCTGGACGACCAGCTTGAGCACCGTCACGCCGTCGATCACGCCCAGGTGCGTGTAGGCGTAGGGCGGTATCCAGTTGGGCAGGAAATCGCGCTTGAACCGCTCCAGCCAGGGCGCGAAATCCCACTCGACCGTGCTCAGGGCGAAATCCCCGAACTGGATCAGGTCGCCGGCATCCAGACTGACAGACTCCTGGTCGTAGTCGAAACCCCGGTCGCCGGGACGGCCCTGGGTCCGCTCCAGGATGGACGGGAACGACTGCGCCAGCAGGTCGGCCAGCTCCGCGGTCGTCTGCGGCCGCTCGCCATCCGCCCCGTCGTGCGTCGGCTCGGCCGGCTCGGCGCCTTCGACCAGATCCTCGCCCTCCCGCAGGACGGGATCGGAACCGGGCCGGGGCTGCACGCCGCCCGGGGCGCCGCCAGAGTCTCCCGCAGCGCCCTGTTCTGCGGCTGCTTCGGCCGGCACGGGCATCACGACCACGCCGCCCGGACTGCCGCCGGCATCACGGCTGATCGCCACCTGCGACAGGTCGCCTGTCGACTCCGCCCGAGGCGAGGCGTTCGCTTCGCCCCCGGGCGTCATGTCGGCGGCGCGGCTGTTGCGCAAGGCCAGGAAATCGGGATTCGCGGGGGGTTCCGGTATCTCCTGACTCTCCGGCACCGAGGTATAGGTCCGCGGCAGGACGGCGGCGTCCGGCGGCGACTCGTCCAGCAACACCACCTCGACCACATCGGCCGTCTTTTCAGGCAAAGGCGGACGGGAGGAACCGACCATATCGTAATTCCAGGTCGCGGCAACCAGCAGCAGGTGCAGGAGCAGGGCGGCCAGGAAGGCGCGGACTGTTGTGCGGCGCTGGGGCACGGTTCTCCTTGACGCTCTCGGGCTCCAACCGGATTCTCAAGCCGTCTCTCTCACCCAGGAAAGGTAACACAATGCACCGACATGTCCCGCCTGACAACCGTGGAAAGGACACGGCACGGATCGCCGAGGCCATCCAGGCGATCGCCGCTCGTCACGGCGATCGGATGGGCCTGGACGTCCCCCTGAGTCGCATGACGACCTTGCGCATAGGCGGACCGGCGCTGGCGATCTGCCGCCTGCATACTCCAGAGGACGCGCGTCGGTTCCTGGAAAACGCTCGGGAGAGGGATATTCCTGTGGTTTTCCTGGGCGGCGGCAGCAACGTGCTGGCGGATGACGCGGGGTTCCAGGGCCTGGTCATGCACGTCGCGACGACCGACCTGGTGATCCGCGGCGACACGGTCCGGGCGGGGGCCGGCCTGGGATTCGACGCGCTGGTGACGGCCTCGCTGGAGGCGGGGCTCGCAGGCCTCGAATTCGCCTCGGGCATCCCCGGCACCCTCGGCGGAGCGCTGGTCGGCAACGCGGGATGCTACGGCCACGAGATCAGCGAGTTTCTCGTGGAAGCCACGATCCTGCGGGCGGACGGCCGGGTGGAGACGGTGGGGCCCGAAGACTTCGCCTTCGCCTACCGGCACACGGCCTACAAGGACCGCAGCGATCTGGTGCTCGACGCCGTGCTGCGCCTGCGGCGCGGGGACACGGCGGCGGCCGGCGAGACCCGCCTCGGGATCATCGCCGAACGGAGGCGCAAGCATCCGGTCGATCTCCCCTGTGCCGGCAGCTATTTCAGGAACCTGCCGCCTGACTCCCCGGGGGGCCGCCGGCGCGCCGCCGGCTCCCTGCTGGACCAGATCGGTGCCCGGGAGATGCGGGAGGGCGACGCGGCGGTCTTCGCGCGCCACGCCAACATCATCGTGAATCTGGGCGAGGCCGCGAGCCGGGACGTGCTGACCCTGGCGGAGCGCATGAGAGCGGCTGTCGCCGAGCGTTTCGGGGTCCGGCTCCGGGAAGAAGTGCGCCATCTGACGCGTTTCGGCTGGCAAACAGGGGCGTGAACGGTGTATTATCGGCGGACGAGGGTTTCGTATTGACACTCAGGGCCCAACGCCTGTAATTATAATCGATTGGACGATCAGCTAAGCAGGACAGGAGTCGACCCATGTCCCGGACCTACTTCGTGATCTTCTGGTGCCTCGTCGTGGCGGGCGCATCAGCGGCCCTGGCTCAGAAACCCGCCGAGACGAACGAGAAGACATACAACCTGCTGCATACCACGCTCGAGGAGCAACAGGCGGTCAGAGCCGAGGAGGAGAATGTCCCCACCTACGTGCCGGTCATCCCGGAACGCAACATGGAGCTCACCCTCACGCTCGGCTTCTGGCAGATCAACCAGGAAATCCTCGCTGCGGACGGCATCATCTACAAGTACACGGACAAGACCACGTACTTCGGCGACGTCAGTCTGAGCGGTCAAGCCGCCTTCCACCCCCAGTTGCGCCTGAACTACAATCTCCTGCCCTGGTTCTCCCTGGAACCCGTGGTGGGCTTCTCGGTCTCGGAATACCGGGCCAGGATCGCCAATGCCCTGTCCCTGTCGAACCAGGCCTTCGGCGAGGAAGAGAACCTGCCCATGCCCGTGGACGAGATCGGCGAATTCGACGCCGAGAACCGCTCCTGCATCACGCTCAGCACGGGCATGAACGCGGTCTTCTATCCACGCGACTACGGCAACTTCGGCAAGGGCCGCTGGCATCCCTACCTGCAGGGGGGCGCCCACCACACCTGGATGACCCTCAACTCCGACTACACGGACGCGCCCGCCAAGATGTGGGACCTCTCGGGCGGCGTCGGCATGCGGATCATCGCCGACGACCTGATCAGCGTGCGGATGGAGGTCATGTACCACCACATGACCGTGGACTTCGAGCCCGGCAGAGCCTTCGCCGTACGGGACGAGGGCAACACGCGCATCCCCGTCACCCGGTGGGTCGAAGGCGAAGGCCAGGTGAGCGTCGCCGATTACGACGCCCATACCCTGGACACCTTCAGCTGGGCCGTCGGATTCACCGCGGATTTCTAGCAGGCTCCCGCACCGGAGCGGCGGCCCAGGCGGCCGCCCCTTTTTCTTGTCGCCCCGACTCACCTGCGCGACAACGTCGGCAGGGCCTCTCTCCTGAATGACAGGGCTTCCGCCACATCCGACCTCCTGACGCGATGGCGCCCGGCCAGGGCCGCCACGGTATGCGCCACGCGGGCTGTACGTATCAGGGACCGGATTGACAGGCCCAGCGACCGTTTCGCCCGATCGAGATAATCCGCGCTGTCGCGGTCCAGCCAGCGCCGGCATTCCGACAGCTCCGGCGAGCGCCTGGAGCCGCCCGCGGCCCCCGAGATGCGGTTCAGCCGCGCGTACGCCGTCGTCACCTGCGACCGGGCCTCCTCCCAGAGGGCGCTCACAGCCCGCGGCTCCACCACACCGTCATGCAACGTCCAGTCGGCCGCCTCCTCCATCTCGACGAAGAGGTCGATGCGATCCAGCAGGGGGCCCGACAGCCGATTCCCGTAACGCGCCCGCGCGCTGGCCGTGCAGCAGCAGGCGCGGCGACTGCTCCCGAAGGAACCGCACCGGCAGGGATTCATGGCCCCCAGGAACTGGAAGTTTGCGGGCCAGAACCGCGCGCCCGGTCCGCGGGACACCGCCACGCGCCCTTCCTCCAGCGGCTCGCGCAGGGCATCCAGGACGGCCGGGGCGAACTCGGCCAGCTCGTCCAGGAAGAGGGCGCCATGATGTGCGAGCGTGACTTCGCCCGCCCGCAGGCCTGCCCCACCGCCGATCAGGCCGGCCCGCGTCACCGTGTGGTGGGGCGCCCGGAAGGGCCTCTCCCCGCAAAGATGCGCCCTGCGCGCCAGGCCCGCGGCTCCCTGGATGCGTGTGACCTCCACGGCCTCTTCGCAGGAGCAGGCGGGCGTCAGGGCGCCGATCGTCCGGCACAGACGCGTCTTGCCGGTTCCGGGGGGACCCACCAGCAGGGTGTCGTGCCTTCCGGCCGCGGCCAGGACGGCCAGGCGCCGCGCCGCCGGGGCGGACAGGGCGAAGAAGCTCACGGCTTCCCGGGGAGCCTCCGGCGCCCGTCTGGGTTCGTCGGCGTCCTCGCACTCGCGCAACCCCGCGCCGGTGCGATGCCAGGCGACGACGTCGGCGAGGTGGTCGGCCCCCAGCACGGTGATGCCGGGCACCAGACGCGCCTGCCAGGCCTGGACTCCCGGCACGACGAAAACGCTGGCGCCGCGCCCGGCGGCGGCGGTCACGATCGACAGCAAGCCGCGCACGGGACGCAGCTCGCCGTTCAGGGACAGCTCACCCAGCAGCACGGCATCGCGACGGACCGGCGGCGGCGGATCGTCCCGGGAGCAGGCGCTGATGCCGACGGCGATGGCCACGTCCACCGCCGCACCCTGTTTCTGGACGTCAGCCGGGGCCAGGTTCACGGTCACGCGGCCCGACGGCCAGGACAAGCCGCTGTTGCGCATGGCCGACAGGACCCGCTCGCGGCTCTCGCGCAACGTGGTTCCCGGCAAACCCACGATCTGGAACGTGGGCAGCCCGCGGCGCACGTCGACCTCCACCGTCACGTCGTAGCCGTCGATCCCGTAGACGGCGCCGCTATGTACGCGCTGGACCATCCCGTCCTCCCCGCTGCGGGTTGCAAGCGCCCCGCCGCTGCCGGATCCATGCCACGCGCGTCGACAGACGGACGGACGGACGCAGACGCGCGCCTGGCCTCCCTGCAACGGACACCGTGATCCGGAGGTTGGCTCGGGTGCGTCAACGCGTGGCGACGGCGGCCGGACTGCGGGAAGTCCGCCAGTGACGCGCGCCGCTGCCGGGGACGGCTGCCGGGGGGATCGTCATGGCCCGAAAAGAGGGAACCCCCCTGCCGGGGGGTTCCCTCGTCCATGCTAGGTATCGCGAATCAACGGAAGAGGGTCTTGACCTCTCCCCAGGTGGCGTCCTCGTTGGCCGTCGGGTCGTACGGGAAGATGATCTTGATGCCGAACACGTGGTCGTAGCCGTCGGGGACCGTGATGAACGGCCACCAGGGCTCCGAGATGCCGGTGCCGGCGAAGACCCAGTCGTTCAGCTCGTAATCCATGCTGACCAGCAGCGGGTAAGCCGCGCCGGCGACCATGTCGCAGGCGCCGATGCCAGCGCCGGAATACACGGAGAGGCCGAACGGATCGTCCAGCAGCATCTCCCAGCCATCGTCAACGGTCGCTTCGAGCAGCATCGTGCCATCGACGAAGGTGCCGGGCGCGGCGTAGTTGCCGGCCGTGCCCGTGGCGATGGGGTCCTCGAAGATGTGGATCACACCGCCGTTGAAGGTATATGTCTTCGTGCCATCGCCGATGTCGAGTACGTAAGTGGCGACGGTCATGCCGGTGACATGTACCGTGTACTGGAAGTTCACGAAGTCCATGGGAATCGGCGTCGGCACGCTCACCGGCGGGTTGGCGATTCCATAGACGGTCAGAGCGGCTCCCACCATGTCCGGCGCGGGGTCGTACATGGCAAAGCCCTCGAAGGTGAATTCGACCTGTCCCACAGCGGGGACGGCCACCATCAGCGCGAGTGCTATCATCACCAGTCGCTTCATTTTGCCCTCCTTCCGCTTGTTATCGGTACAGGTTCTTGAGACTGCTCCAGGTCATGTCCTCGTTGGGGATGGTGCCATCGTAGTAGATGTGCCCGTCCGCCTCGAGGTCATACCCATCCGGAACCGTGGGATCGACGTCCTGACCGATGAGACCGGCTATGGTCACGGCGTTGGGGTCCTGAAGTTCCTGGCCGAGTTCGCTGAAATGTGTACCGAGTTCGAATACGAGCATCCCCTGGAAGTTGCCCGAAGAGTTCGTGGTGTTGTAGGTCACCGCGAAGTTGGAGAATGAGCCATGCAGATAGACCTCACCGTCGCTGAAGGTCGCGATGACCATAGGATCGGGTGGGTCCACGCCGTAGAAGGGCATGGTGTAGCCCGCGTCGGCATAGGCCTGAGCGACGATGTCGATGGTACCGCCCGCGTAGAACATACGGTACACCCCGCCTCCCAGATCCTGCTGGCCGAGCGAGGTCAGGCCGCTGAGTACGAAGGTGTACTCGTAATCGACCAGGCTCCAGGTCAGAGGTGCGCTGATGTTGTCGGCGTAGCCGACACCGGCCAAGACATCGCCGGCGTTACTCGGCGGGAATCCCTGCACGCCGGGCGTATTGTCCGACTCGTAGAGATAGCCGATGATGTCCATCACATCAGACTGCGCGTGTGCGACACCGGCGCCGCAAAAAACGGCGAGCAGAACCAGCATCCACAGTTTCTTCATACTACCCCCCAATGTTCATGGCCCGGCCTCGGCCTAGGACCATCGCCTCATGTTGTGACTCTCTATTCACTGCACGGTCTCGCAGCAGGCGAAGCTGGGCGGGCAATGACCGGAAGCAATGATCTTACCTGCGATCGGTCTGTTTACCGCGAGCACCGTCTTCCAAGCGGTGGATATTCATACACATCCACTACCTGGGCGCTACTATATCACACATGTCTTATGCTATGCAATCAAAGAATTCGGTTAAAAATACGAAAAATGGAGACGGCTTGCGGCCCGTTGAGAAAAAAAGCGGAGGTTCCGCAAAGAACCTCCGCGTATGCAGTTACACGAGGTATACCCATATCGATGGGATGGACCCTCGTGGTATGGCCTAGAGATCGCAGGGACGAACAGTCTTGCGACCGTTGGCGATCGCGCGTTTCTCGGCGCCCTTGATCAGATCCTGGACCTTCTTGTCGAGAGCCTCGTAGAAGTCGCCGGAGACGTTGCACTGCTTGACGGTTTCCTTGGTTTTGCTCTTGCTGATAATCATGTCTGCCTCATTTCCTCCTGAAAAAGGGACGTGCGGGTGTTGATGTCGTCGCGGGCCGGAGGATTGTGGCGAATCCAGACGCCCGTGTCAACGGTCATTCGCCTGCCTGCCGTCCGACAGAACGACTTTCCGGCCGCTTTTGCGGCACACAATCGTCTCGACAGGGTAGTCCGTCAAGCATAGTTTTTAGCGTCGACCCGGGCGTTCCGCCCTAAAGGCGCACCATTCCGAGGAGGCTCCATGTCCAGCGAGCGCATCACGAGCTACCTGTCGCAGCATCTCGACCGGCACGTCGCACGGCTGTGCGACTGGCTGCGTATACCCAGCATCAGCTCCCTTTCCGAGCACAAGGGCGAGACCCGGCGCGCCGCCGAATTCATCGCCGCCGAGCTGCGCGCACTCGGACTCGAGGTCGAACTCGTCGAGACAGCGGGCCATCCCCTGGTCTTCGCCCGGAGCGAGCAACGCCCGGACCGCAGGACCCTGCTGTTCTACGGACACTACGACGTGCAGCCCGTCGACCCGCTGGACCTGTGGGACTCGCCTCCGTTCGAGCCGCGCCTGGCCGACGACATCATCTACGCGCGCGGCGCCTGCGACGACAAGGGGCAGCTCTTCACCCACGTCAAGGCGCTGGAAGCGTACGTGGCCCAAGGCGTCGAGCTGCCGGTCAACGTGAAGTTCATCATCGAGGGCGAGGAGGAATGCGGCGGCCCCGCCGTCTACCGCTATACCGAGGAGAATGCCGACAAGCTGGCCTGCGACGCGGTCGTCATCAGCGACACGAGCCTCTACAACGCGGAGACCCCGGCCATCTGCTACAGTCTGAAGGGTCTGACCTACATGCAGATCGACCTGACGGGTCCCCGCGCGGACCTGCATTCGGGCAGCTTCGGCGGCGTGGTGCAGAATCCGGGCAACGCCCTGGCCGAGATCGTCGCCGCCCTGAAGGACGCCGACGGGCGCGTCCGCATCCCCGGCTTCTACGACGACGTGCTGGAAGTGGACGACACCGAACGCGCGGCCTTCGCCTCCCTGAACTACACCGACGAGGTGCTGCGCGCGGAGACCGGCGCGTCCGGTCCCTTCGGCGAGGCCGGCTACACCACCCTCGAACGCATGTGGGCTCGTCCGACCTGCGACGTGAACGGGCTGTGGAGCGGTTATAGCGGCGAGGGCGCCAAGACCATCGTGCCGGCCACCGCCGGCGCCAAGGTCAGCATGCGCCTGGTACCCAACCAGGAGCCAGGGAAGATCGCCGAGCTCTTCGAGAAGTACGTGCTGGAGATCGCGCCGTCCGGCGTGGACGTGAAGATCTCCTTCCTGCACGGCGCCAAGGCGGTGATGGTGCCGCGCGATTCGGAGATGATGCAGGCGGGCATGCGGGCCATGGAGCGCGGTTTCGGCAAGCGGCCGGTCTTCATCCGCGAGGGCGGGTCGATCCCCATCGTGGGCACGTTCCAATCGTGCCTGAAGACGCCGGTGCTGCTGCTGGGCTACGGGCTGCCCAACGACAACATCCATTCGCCCAACGAGAAGTTCCACGTCGAGAACTTTGCCAACGGGATCCGCACGACCGCCGCCCTGCTGGAGGAGGCCGCGCGCTGACCCCCGCGTGTTGACAAGCCAGGGTGGGGAGCTTAGATTCTCGCCGCCACAGGCGTCCCCGTCGTCTAACGGTTAGGACACCGGCTTTTCAAGCCGGCAATACGGGTTCGATTCCCGTCGGGGATGCCAATACCGCTCTTTGTTCCCCAGCCGCTATTTCTCCCCGTCGTCCAGCTCCTGCATGGCCCGCAGTATGCCGAGCGGGCTCGAGCCGAGGGCCATCTTCTGGAGCTGCGTCATACGCACATCGTCGTGTTCGTACTTCTTGCGCATGCGTTCCTGGAAGGCGGCGGTCAAGGTCTCCAACAGCTGGTCGAGGTCGAAGGGCTTCTGCAGGTAGCCGAAGGCGCCGAGCTTGCTGCAAGTGAAGGCCGATTCGAGCGAGCCGTGTCCCGTGAGGATGATCACTTCCAGGAACCGATGCTCCCGCTTGAGGATCTCGAGCAGGGCGCTGCCGTCCATGCCCGGCATGCGCAGGTCCACGACCGCGAGGTCGAAGCGCTCTTTCGCCGCGATCTCCAGGGCCCGATCGCCGTCGCACGCCTTGGTCACGTCGAAGCCGCGCTGTTCGAGGCGCTCGGCGATGGAGTCCAGGAACTCGGTCTCGTCGTCCACCATGAGCAATCTGATGTGCTTGTCCATCGTTCGACTCCTTCATCCCCTTGGCGGAGCGTCCCCCTGTCGGCGACGCTCCGCGGGCAGAGCAATGGTGATCGTCCGCCGGTCATCGGCTACACGGTCGTCGATGTCCGCCGCGAGCCGGCAAGCCAGGCGGGCCGGCTCGCCGGGAGGATCGGCTGACTCTTCCGGCTGCAGCGACGCCGGACCCGAGATACGGACGAGGCGGTCGTCGCCCTCGACAGCGGCGGACACCGCGATCTCGGCGCCGACAGGCGCGCTCTCCCAGAATGCCCGCAGATGGGCGAACACGGCCTGCGAGAGCAAAAAGGGATCACCCGTCAGCCAGATCTCGTCCGTGGCCGGCGCGCGCACCAGCCCGATGCGGCGACCCTGGGCGAGGCGCTCGCAGACGCCCACGATATCGTCGAGCAGGCCGTTCAATTCGAACCGGATCCGTGGATCGTCGGCGGTGTGGGCGAACCGGTTCAGGCGCGCGATGACATCCGCGGACCGCCGCGTCTGGCGGACGATCCGCGCATGGACGTCCTGCATCCGCTGCGCGTCGAATTCGCCGCCGCGCGCGACGAGCGCCAGATGGTCGTCGAGCAGCCCCGCGATCTGTTCGATGGTCGAGTTCACGTTGTTCAGCTCGTGCGAGACGCTCGCCGTCACGATCCCGAAGAACCGCAGCGAGGAACCCACGTCCGCGTCCCGCTGGTGATCGGTCATGGCGCTCCGCCTCCGCCGCGACGCTTCCGCTCGATGAGATCGATCAGGACCTCGATGCTGAAGGGCTTGAGTAGCACTTCCTCGCCTCCCTCGGGCAGGGCCGCGGCGCTCGCGGCGTCGCTGCCGTGTCCGGTGGCCATCAGCACCAGGATCCCGGGGAACTCGACGGCGATCAAATCCCTGAGCGAAAGCCCGTCCATGCCCGGCATCTTCAGGTCGATCACCACGACGTCGAAGCGTTCGCGCCGCAATTGCGACAGGGCGTCGGCGCCGCTCGTGGCGGCGGCCGCCGCCAGACCGCGGAATTCGAGACGTTCCACCATGGTGGTGACGAGCTCCTCTTCGTCGTCGACCAGCAATATCTTGTATTCCGCCATGCCACTCCTATGTGCTCGGAGCCTTGCGCGGCAGGACCACCGTGAAGACAGTGCCGGCGCCCAGCTCGCTCCGCACCGTGATCCTGCCGCCTAGCTTCCGTACCAGGTCGTAGGTGATCGACAGCCCCAGTCCCGTGCCGAACTCCCCCTTGGTGGAGTAGAACGGCTCGAAGATCGATTCCAGCTGATCCCCGGGAATGCCCGGCCCATCGTCGGCGATCGTGACCTCCACACGGTCGCCCGGGACCAACCGCAGGCTCAGCGTGAGCGTGCCGTGGTCGGGGATCACGGCGAAGGCGTTGTCGATGATGTTGAGGAAGACCTGCTGCAGCATGCCGCGATCGCTGAGGATCTGCGGCACGTCGGCCGCAAAATCACGGACCACCATGATGTTGCGATGGCTGGTCTCCTTGCCCAGGAAACCGAGCACGTTGGTCAGCAGGTCGCTCAGGCAGATCCGCTCCTCGCGGCGCTCCATGCGCCGCGTGAAACCCAGCAGCCGGTGGGTCACGGCGCTGCAGCGCGCGACCGAGCCGATGATGGAATCGACCGAACCGAGCACCTTCGCGCGGTTGGGATAGTCCGGGACGGCCGAGACAGTATCCTTCAGCAGCCCAGCCTTTTCGTTGATGATCGCCAGCGGGTTGTTGATCTCGTGGGCCACGCTGGCCGCTAGCCGGCCGATGGTCGCCATCTTGTTGGTGTATTCCGCGCTGTGCATCAGCTTGGCCTGCTGGATATCCGCTGCCCGGATCCTGCGGACGAGCACGGTCGCGCTCCACAGCACCACGATGATGATCAGGATGGAGCTGCCGGCCAGGAAGGAGAACAGCTCGGTGCGGGTGCGGAGCCACTCCCCGACCGGATCGACCCGGCGCTTGATCAGCATCAGCACGAAGGGGGTGTCGTCGATGTACTTGTAGCCGAGGATGTACGTCTGTCCCTTCTCGTCGTAATCCTCCACGACCTGTGTGTCCTGCGCGTAGGGCGGCACGGGCAGGGTGCAGTGGTCGAGCACCTCGCCGTGCAGGAGCGAGGAGGTCTGCAGGACGCCGTCGCGGTTGATCAGGAAAACGTCGCTGCCGCGGCCGAGATCGGCGATGGTCAGGTGCTGGGTCAGCAGGGCCATGTCGGCGGTCGCCCGCAGCACGTAGAAACCGCCCTGCTCGGTGTTCTGACGGATGGCGATCCCGAAATGCGGGAACTGGCGGTAGCCCAGGAAGACGTCGCTCAGGTGCATGCCGCGCACCTTGACCTCGTGGAACCAGTCCTGATCGGCGTAGTCGGCGCCCTCCAGGTCGAAGGGGCCGTTGTAGAAGAGCTGGCTGCCCCGGGAATCGATCAGGCCGAGATCCACGAAGCCGCCGAACGACCGCTTCAGATTCTCCAGGGTCCGCCGCAGGCTGGCGTTGCTGCTCAGTTGCGCGGCCGTGTCCTCGCTGGCCAGGAGTTTCAGTGCCGAGGTCCGTTCCGCGATGGTGAACTCCAGGGAACGCGCTATGTTCGTGACGTTGCGGGAGACCTCGTAGCGGATCTCGGCGCTGATGTTGCTGCGGAACAGGAAGTAGTTGGCGCCGGTCATGATGACCAGGGGGGTCAGGGAGACGACCAGGGTCAGCGTGACGGCGTAGCGCCAGACGCGACGGTAGCGTTTGAGGTCCTTGTCCGGACTCTCCTTCTTGCGGGCCGGCAGCTTCCAGGGCAAGGCCATCTTCAGGAAGAAGTCCCGGAAGTCGTTCCGTTGTTCCCTGGCGTTCACCGGGTCAACCGTCCTTTCCGCCGCCCCGTCCGGCCCGGCCGACCTTGCGGTAGGCCTTCCGCATGGTCTCGGCCAGCACGTCGATGTCCACCGGCTTCTGGAGATAGGCGAAGGCGCCGAGCTCTTCGGCACGCTCTCTCTCCCGCTCGCTGCCGTGGCCGGTCAGGATGATGACCTCGATACCGGGGTGATCGCGCTTGACCCGGCGCAGGACCTCTATGCCGTCGATCCCCGGCATCTTCAGGTCCAGCACCATCACCTCGGGCGGTTCGTCCACCAGGGCCGCCAGGGCCTGTTCACCGTCGTACACGACGTCCGAGACGAGGTTGCGCGTCTCCAACCGCTCCGAGAGGGTGTGCACGAACTCCCGCTCGTCGTCCACCAGGAGGGTGCGGAACGGGGGGTCGACCTCGGGCGTCGGCACCAGGCCGGGCGGGACGTAGCGCGATCCCGGCCGGCTCTGCGCACTGCGCACGCCCGGCACCGCGGCGGCGAGGGCCTCCAGCTTCCGGCCCAGGCTGCCCATGCGCATGACCGGCTTGTTGATGCCGATCACGACGTCCCCGTCCGCGGCATCGGCCTCCACATCGTATCCCCTGGCGGCGAGGACCTGCTGGACACGGGCGGCCAGCAGGAAGTCAGCGGCGGCCCGGCGGGAGGCGTCGGTGGTCCTCACGCTCGGCTTGTGCACGCTGTCCTCGACGATGTCGACCGCCGCGTCTACCGTCGTGTCCTGCATGGCCAGCACGACATCGTACATGTTCCCGGCGTAAGGGTCCCGGTCCAGGATCCAGCGGGTCCAACGGCGGCGCCGGGCATCCTCCTCGACGATCGCCTTCTGGGCCTCCGCGCGGGACAGACCGCCCGTTTCGCGCGCCACCTCGATCCGGTAGTCGGTGTTCGCGATCGCGCAGACCTGCAGCACGTGGGCGATGCGCCGGGGCAGCAGCAGCCCGGCATAACCATGGCACACCAGGTCGTCGCGCTGCACGAGTTCGGCCAGCGCGCACCGCAGGCTCGCGAGGTTCTTCTCCCGCTCGCGCGTAAGGCGGTTGAAGAAGGGAGGGGGGCCGTACATGACGCTCGCCAGCCTGTCCGCCGAAACGCCCGAACGTCCCGACGCGAGGTCGAGCAGCTCGTCGTCGATGCGGTCCCAGCCCAGACGACGGCAGACGGCGTCGGCGATCGCTTCGCCGTGGCAGTAGACGCCGCTGAAGATGGAGATGATGGCCATGGCCCGGTTCCTCCAATCCTGCTTGTTCATTCCCGGACCGCCGCCCTCGATGCCGCCCCGGCGGATGCGGTCACACGTCGGACTTGGTGCGCGTCACGGACCGGGTGCCATCCCGAACCGCGGCGGTGGCCCCGGCGTCTTCCCGGTCGCGGCCGCGCAACAGAGGACAGTCGGAGATATCCGTGCTCGGGCAAGCGCAGCTGTGGATGTGCTCCACCGCCTTGGTCACGTTCCGGTAGAAATGATCCGCGCCGATCTTCTCGTACAGGTTGGTCCGCTTGAGGACGTCCAAGACGTGGTCGTTCAAACCGGAGAACGAGATGTCGACCCCCGACGTCCGCAGCTTGCTCACCAGGAACGACAGCATCACCTCGCCGGACGAATCGAGCTCGTTGATGCCGTTGCCGACCAGCAACACGTGCCGCAGGGCCGGTTGACGCGACGTCTCGCGCAGCACCTCGGTCTCCAGGAAGTTCACGTTGGCGAAGATCAGCGATTCGTTGAAGCGGATCACGCTGACGTGGTCGCAGGTCTCCAGACCCCAGCGACTGGCGTTGTGGTAGTGGCCGTCGGGCCCCAGCGACAGGACCGCGGTCGCCGGGCGCATGTTCCGCAGCAGGTACAGCCCCAGCGACAGCAGCACGCCGATCATGATTCCCCTGTCCAGATGCGGCGCGAAGTAGAGCGTGCACACGAAGCTGATGGCCGAGATGATCCCGTCGTACTTTTGCGCCTGCCAGGCGTGCACGAATCCCTTCACGTTCACAAGTCCGCTCACGGCCATCATGATGATGGCCGCCAGCACGGACTGGGGCAGATGGTACATCAGCGGCGTGAAGAACATCAGGGTGGCGACGACGACCAGGCTGCTGAACACGCTGGAGAGCCCGGTGACCGCGCCGGCCTGGATGTTGACCGCGGAGCGCGAGAACGAGCCCGACACGGGGTAGCTCGAGGCGAACGAGCCGACGATGTTGCCGATGCCTTGCCCGATCAGCTCCTGGTTGGGATCGAGCCGCTGACCCGTCTTGTTCGCCATCGCCTTGGCGATCGAGATCGCTTCCATGAAGCCCAGCAGCGAGATGATGATCGCCATGGGGAACAGGTCGCGCATGACGCCGAAGTCGAACCGCGGCGGCGCGATGCGCGGGAGTCCCCTGGGGATCTCGCCCACCACCGGGCCGCCCCCCATCATGGTCAGCTGCTCCTGCCCGAGCAACTTGTTGCGCACCTTCAAGCGCCAGCGGCCGGGCAACCGCTCCGCGTCCGGGGGCGCCTCGCCGGCCGCATAGAAGACGTGGTCGCCGCCGGGACCGCGTACGGCCGTGAAATCGAAGTCCCGCAGCCGCTCGCGCAAGGCGCGATTGCGGGCGGACAGCTCCTCCTCCCTGATCTCGAGCCTCGCCACCTGGGCGCGCAGCTCGATGGCCGCGAGGGAATGGCCGCCGTGCGTCTTTTGCGCCTCCTTGAGCCTATGGCGCTCCGCGATCCGCGCGTCCATCACCTCGTCGATGCGGACCAGGTTCTCGTCGTACTCACGCGCCAGCCGCTGCAAATCCGCGGACTGCACCGCGTCCAGGGGGATCTGCCGGTTGTTCTCGAGTCCCATGGACCAGGAGATCAGCGTCGTGACGACGACGGCCAGCAGCACGTTGGGAATCTTGGGGTTGACCCGCTTGAGGGACCACATCAGGACGAAGGCGAGCAGGCCGAGTCCGAGCGTGGGTAGATGGGCCTTGTGCAGGGCGATCTCGACGGTGCGGTAGACCGTCTCGTAGTGATGCTCGGCCTTGTCCACCTCGATTCCGAAGAGCTTGGGCAGCTGAGATGTGGCGATGATGATGGCCGCTGCGTTGGTGAAGCCGTTGACCACGGGGTGGGACAGGAAGTTCACCACCATGCCCAGCCGCAGCACACCCAGCAGGAACTGGAAGACGCCCACCAGGAAGGCGAGCAGGATGGCGTATGCGATGAAGCCCTCGCTGCCGGCCGTGGCCAGGGACGACAGGGCCGTCGCGGTCATGAGCGAGACGATGGCCACCGGGCCGGTGGCGAGCTGATGGCTGGAGCCGAACATGGCGGCGAGCATCGGCGGCAGGAAGGCCGCGTACAGGCCGTAGTAGGCCGGCAGGTCCGCCAGCTGGGCGTAGGCCATCGACTGCGGGATGAGCACCAGCGCCACGGTCAAGCCGGCCACGAAGTCGGCCTGCAGCCCCGCCAACGAATAGCGCTCGAACCAGTTCAGGAAGGGAAGCAGGCGCAAGACTCTCGCACGGAGGGACTGCCCGGCCGGTTCCCGCTCGGGACCCGAATTCGAGTTTGCGGTCGCCATCGACGACTCCTACCGGGACGAGCGAGCAGCTAGACTCCGCTCCCGGACAATGGGTTGCGTGCATGAACCCAACGAACGCGACGATGTACGATCCTACCAGCAGCCCGGCCGGCTATGCAATGTGTCATTGGGGGCGCATCGCGAGCGAATCGGTCGTAAAAAGGAACCTGCGGGCCCGACGTCACCCGGCACGCGGGTACGCGCGTCGCATCGCGTCGCGTTACAGCAAGACACCGGTGAATTCACAGGAACGGACGGCACACGAACGCTGGCCGACAAGCCGCAGTCGTAACGGAAACACACGTTCACTTGATCCCGTCGTCCAACTCCCGCATGGCGCGCAGAATGCCGAGAGGGCTCGAACCGAGAGCAAGTTCCTGCAACTGTTTAATGCGTTCCTGATCCAGCTCGAACTTCTTCGTGAGGCGCGCTTCGTAGGCATCCTTGAGCACCTCGAGCAGATTTTCCAGCTCGTACGGCTTGGGCAGATAGCCGAAGGCACCCAGCTTGGTGCATTCGACGGCAGACTCCATGCTGCCGTGACCGGTCAACATGATCACTTCGAGGAATTTGTGCTCGTCCTTGAGGATCCGGAGCAGTTCCCTGCCGTCGATACCGGGCATCTTGAGGTCCAGGATGGCCAGATCGAACTTGTCCTCGCGAGCAGCCTTTACCGCGTCCTCGCCCCGGCTGGCCTTGGTGACGTCGAAACCGCGAAGCTCCAGCCGCTGGGCTATGGAATCCAGGAACTGGACCTCATCGTCCACGATCAGGAGCTTGATTCTGTTTTCCATGTCCAGTCTCCTTGCTGCGCGCGACCGGCGCCTGCCCATTGCCGCAACTTGGCGCGGCATGCTCGATGCCGCTTCGATCCTGCCTCAAAAACCGATCCAACGCCAGTAGCCCCTGATGACCCAGAATATCAGCACGACGAAACAGAGCAGCAGCACGACTATACCGTGCTTCATGAAGTCCTTGAGGGTGACCAGCTGTTCTCCGGTGATCGGGTCTTTGGCCAGAGCATATACGATGGCGTTGTTGGGGGTGCCGATCACCAGCATGTGCGCGAAGGAGGATGCGAAGGCCGTCGCCAGGCCTACCATCCAGGGATGCGCATCGCTGATGATGCTCATGGGGACGGTGATGGGCCCGATGGCCGAGACCGTGGCGCCGTCGCTCATGAAATTGGTGGTCAGCCCCGTGAAGACGGCCGCCGAAATGGCCAGCCCTTCCCCGGTGGTCAGGAAGTCCGGCAGCAGGCCGATGAAGCCGTCGGCGATGTAAAGAGCCGCCCCCGTCACGGCCAATCCCTTGCCCAGGGCGCAGGCGCTGGCGTAGAGCGCCACCACCTCCCAGTGGATCGAGGCGACGTCCTGCCAGCGCATGATGCGCAGCACGTTCAGCACCACCAGCGCCAGGATCACCGGGCCGCCCATGCCCAGGGTGTCGCTGCAGGTGACCCACAGCGCGATCAGGCCGACCAGGACGGCCGCCGTGATGTATTCCTTGCTGTTCATGGGACCGATCTTGTCGGATGCGCGGTGCACGATCGACGAGATGTTCAACGCGCGCGTCTTGATGCGTCCGCGCAGCGACAGGTAGAAGTAGGCGGCGATGACCAAGCCCATGACCGGGACGAACGGCAGGCCGTACTGCACCCACTGCCCGAACGTCGGGGCCACGCCGTAGTCCGCGAGGATGCCGATCATGATCGCGTTGCGGCCGCCGGCCGCCGGCGAGCCGGGTCCCCCGCAGTTGGCGGCGAAGTTGAGTGACAAGATCAGCATCACCGCCAGCGCGGGGTCCTTGCGCACACCCGCTTCCTGGGTCGAGGTGGCGTAGACCATCATGAGCATCGGCACCAGGAACGCCACGAGGGCGTGCTCGGAAAGGAACGAACATGCCATGCCGAAGAGCGGCAGAAAGATGAACATGTAGCGCGGCAACGACTTCGCCGGCCCCAGCAGCAGCAGACCGATGCGGCGGTCGAGTCCGGTCCGGTTGATCGCACGAGCCATGGCCAGGACGCCGAAGATGAAGATGACCGCATCCTTGGCGTAGGCCTTGGCCACGTCGTCGGGCCGCAGCACGCCCAGGAAATACATGGCCACACCCACGAAGAGGGCCGTGATCCCGATCGGCACCGCACCGCTGGCCCAGAACAGCGCCGCCACGACGAGCGTGGCGAGCATCACCTGAGCCCGGCGCGCCGCCTGGATCACATCCATCCGGTACGCGGAGCGGCTGGTCCCGTTCCCGCGAACCTTATCTCCCACCTTGTAGTGATCGGCATAGTACGCGGATATGGTCTCGCCGGGCGCCAGGTCCCGGTAATAGGCGTAACCCAGGTGGATGTCGGCTGCCGCGTCGGCCTTCGGCGCCGACAGGAGCTGGACCATCCGCTGCGGCGCTGGCATCAGCGTGATCCCTGCAAACAGCAGGACCCCCAGCAGGATCACACCGGGCCGGCTGTTCTGGGACCCGATCAGCCATTTGAGCAGGGATCCCTTCTCCACATTGGGGATCTCATGGCGCGCCCTGGCATGCACCACGTCCGCCCGTGCGTCTCCGATCGTCGCCACCAGGCGGTCCAGATCGCAGGGCTTCTCCAGATAGGCGTAGGCCTCGAGCTTGCCCACCTCCATGGCCGAGTCCAAATCTCCGTGACCGGTCAGGAAGATGACGCGGATCTCGGGCCGGTATTGCCGTATGTCGCGCAGGACCTGCTCGCCGCTGGGCCCGGGCATCTTGCGGTCCAGGATCACGACATCGATCTCGGGATCGCCGCGCACGGCCTGGACCGCCGCGATGCCGTCGCCGACGGCCTCGTTGGTGAAACCGCGCATATTGAGGCGCTGGGACAGGGTCTCGCGAAAACGCGTCTCGTCGTCCACGATGAGGAGTTTCGACATCCGCTCAGCCTCCGGAGTTCGGGGACCGTTCACGACGGGCGCCGTCGTATGCCTGCGCGCCACGATTCGCCCGTCAGCCGCATTCCCGCGAGGTCACGAACTGCGAGATCTCCCTGAACAGGTCGGACAGACGCAGGACGCCGACCACCCTGCCGTCGCGGGTCACCGGGAGCGACTGGGTCTGCCACATGACGAACAGGTGGATCGCCTCGGTCAGTGAGCGGTTCTCGTCGATGCTGGACTCCACCGGACGCATCACCTGCCCCACCTTGACGGTATGAGCCCTCCGGCAGACATCGTCTATGTTGTCCTGCCAGAACCGGTAGTTCTCCATGACCGAGTTGACGAACACCTCGTTCAACCCCGCCTGGGACAGTCGTTCCACGTCGCCCAGCACGGCATACTTGGGCTCGAGCGCCTTCAGGAAACCGTGCATTCCCAGCTTGCCGACGATGTTCCCGTCCCGGCCGCGCACCAGGACGGCGCGAGGGTGGGACCGGCCCGGTGCGAGCCGGGTCTGGGCCCGTTCGAGGGCGTCCAGCGCGTCGCGGAGCGAGGCGCTCTCGCTCACCACGGCATATTCATCCAGCGGCAGCATCAGATCCCCGACACGTTTCCCGTCCATGCGTTACTCCTCCTGGTCGACGGCGGCGAGCCGGGAGCCCGTTCAGTTCAGGGGCAGCGAGATGGTGAACGTGCTGCCCCTGCCCGGCTCGCTCTGCACCGAGATCCTGCCGCCGAGACCCTTGATGATCCCGTAGCTGACCGACAAGCCGAGTCCGGTGCCCTTGCCGACTTCCTTGGTGGTGAAGAACGGCAGGAAGACCTTTTCCAGTTGGGCCTTCGTCATGCCGCAGCCGGTGTCTTTCACGGCGATCGTCACCGAACTGTTCTCCGCCCGGGCCGCGATGGTCACGACCCCTGCGCCAGCAATGGCATCGACGGCGTTGTTCACCAGGTTCAGGATCACCTGCTTGAGCTGGTTCCCGTCGGAGACGATGGCGGGAAGGTCGTCCGCGTAGAGCCGTTCCAGCCGGATATTCGCGAGTGTCATCTCGCGGCCCAGGAAACCGTCCACCACCTCGTCGATCAGGGTCCGCACGTCGTGACGGGCCAGGCTGATGTCCGCCCGGCGCACGAAGCCGAGCAGCTTGCGCGTGATATCGCGGCAGCGATAGACGGCATCCTGGATCGTTTCCAGGCGCGGCCGCAGATCCTCCCAGCCCACGTTCTGGCCGAAGGCCGGATCCATGAGATCCTGCATGAGACCCGCCTCCTCGCTGATGATGGCCAGCGGGTTGTTGATCTCGTGCGCGACGCCCCCGGCCAGTTCGCCCACCGACGCCAGCTTGGCGGCCTGTTCCAGCTGCGCCTTGGTCTGGTCCCGCTCCTCCTCGATCCGCACGCGCATACCCGCCCGGACGATGGTGGCCACGAGGATGAGCAGGATGATGAGCAGTGAGATGGCTGCGATACGGTAGTCACCACCCAGGACGAGACGGCTCGGCGGCCGCACCGCGGACTGGGCGATCAGAGCCCAGCGCGCCTCCGAAAGCCAGGCGTAGCCGTAATACACCGTTTTCTCTCTGGCCCGCACCTCTTGGAATCCCACCGCTGGCTCCACCGGGGGCACGATGGCCGATTCGGCCAGGGGGGTGCCGACGCCCGGCGTCACCATCTGGTAGGTGCCGCCCCGATTCACGATGGAGGTGTGCACCTGTCGCGCACCCTCCAGGGAGGTGATGAACGCGTAGATCTGCTCGGGATCCAGGGTGGCCCGCATGGCCAGGAACGCGCCCGATACCTCCCGGCGGTAGGCGATGGTGAAGTGAGGCTTCTGCCTGAAACCGAGGTAGATGTCCGTGATCACGTAGCGCTCGCCCGTCTCACGAAGTTCGCGGAACCAGGCCTCCTCATGGTAGTCCCGCTTCTCCAGTTCGGGGAAAGGACCGGCGTAACCGACCTGGACACCCTCGCCGTCGAACACGCCCACATCCACGAAGCTGTCGGAGGCGAGGCGCAGATCCCGCAGATATGCATCCAGCGAGGCGCGAGAAGGGTTGACCTCCAGCTTCGGATTCTGGATCAGGTTGGCGAGGTTGACTGCCCGCTCCCGCAGGAACAGATCCAGCATGTGGGACTGGTACTCGGCCATCGACTGCAGTTGCTGCCTGCGGGCTTCATCCTGCACGCGCAGGGATTGCAAATGGAAATAGCAGGTGAGCAGTACGAAAGGGAGCAGGTAAATCAGGATCAGCTTGAAGATGGTCCGGCGCATCAACTCGCCGTGACGTGAGCGGTCTCCCACAATCTCCGCGGCCTGACCGTCGGCGTCCTTGCGGAAGAGACGGGGCATGCGCCCTCTCCCCTGAATCATGTGCAATAGCGACCGGTCGCGATCCGGCGCGGCGTGCTAACGTCCGCGCGCGATCGGCACCGCTGCCGGGACAACCCATGAAACAGCGACATAGAGCCTGACTGCCTGTTCGGCAGCCGGCGCCGGCAATGACCGGCGCGGCATCAGAATCACACCGCGATCAATACTAATGGAGGTAAAAGGCGAAAGCCAGCCTCCGCTGGGCGATTGATGAAGATTTTACGAGACGAGTATCCCCGGTGATGTGGACCGCGATATCGGATCGATGGTCCTGCGGCTCGGCAAAGCCCTCCACGCGCGTCGTAGCTACACGTGGTGCATAGGCGGAGCAATGGAGCCCCATTGCCGAGAACGCCAGTCTCTCCCTAGCCGGCATAGACTTCCACCGTCTCCGGCTCCCCCTCGCGCCACCAGGCGACGAGCAGTCCCGCGGGAACCCCGACCAGGAAGAAGAACATCTCGATCGCCTCCGGCACGTCGGCTTGCCCGCCCTCCGGTTCGATGATGTGCACCAACACCATGAGCGGCACGAAGACGACGTCGATCATGGCCATGGACTCGTATCCGCCGAGGGCCAGGTAGATCGACTTGAAGCCCCCCCCATCAGCGCCAGGGCGAGTTATAACCGAAAGTTGTGGATGACCTGATCAAAAGAGGTGGCGTATCCTCCCCATTGACGTTTTCAAATCTCTTTGAAAGGAGAGGACACGCCATGGGGAAGAAGATAGCCCAGATGGGGCCGCCAGGTCCAGAAGAA
>JAHIYU010000099.1 GCA_018814885.1 bacterium
GCGGCGCGTCGGCCAGCGCGGCCGCTGCCGCGGCCCGGTAGGCGCGCCCGAGTCCCCCGGTACCGAGCTTCACGCCGCCGAAATAGCGTGCGACGACCACCGCGGCGTCGGTGACGCCGGCGCTCTCGATGGCCCCGAGGATGGGGGCTCCGGCCGTACCGGACGGCTCGCCGCCGTCGCTGCGGCCCTCCGTCTGGTCGTTGCCGTGGCCGCGGCGCCAGGCGTGGCAGACGTGCCGGCAGTCGTGATAGCGGCGCCTCATGTCGGCCACGATGCCGCGCACCTCTACCCGGTCCGCGAGCGGGTGCGCCTCCGCCACGAAGAGCGATCTCTGCACCTTGAGCTCGCCCCTGCCGATCGCCGCCAGCGTCACGATCGCAGGGAGATCCTCTTCGCACGGATTCATCGGGCCGGCTCCGAACGACAAGTGGCCAGGGGCGGTTCGAAAAAGCGCCGCCACGACTCGGGCATACCGGGAACTCTAGCCGTTACTTCATTGTGAATCAACATGTTACCGCAAACTCATTCAGGCACCCAACTTGCAAAGCCGCCGGTGTCCGCGTCCCTGCCGGCCGCAGCCGGTACAGACAGACCGCAATCGAGGTGGAGCGAATGCCGATGGCCCCCGGAGCCGGGAAGCCCGCGCGGGCGGAGAGGTGGCGCACGGGCGCCGTCTGCGCCCTGCTCTGGGGGGCGGCCGTGCTGTGCGCGGCCTCCGTGCGCGCGGGCCCCCTGTACCGGTCCCTGGACCGGCCGGACAAGGCACGGCCGCCGCTGATCACCCTCGGGCCGACCTTGGGTGGCTCGCCAGACTGGGAGATGTTCCGCTTCGGTTTCAGCGGATCGATCCTGTTCCGTCCCGATGCAGCCGCGGGGATCTTCGCGCCGCTCTACTACTGGAACACCGGACTGGTTCTGCACGGCGAGTACCGCGACATCGCACCCGACCGCAACATCCTGACCGCCGACCTGGTGCTGCGCCGCTACCTCGTCGATGGCCACCGCCGGAGCCGCGGGACCGCCCTCTTCGCCGGCGCCGGCGGAGGCCTGGCGCTCGTCGGCTATCCCGTGGCGGTCCCGGCCGGCGATTCCGCCGCAGGGGAGGCGGCGGCGGACGCCGCGCCGCAACGCTACCAACGCGGCGAACAGAGATACTACACGTTCCTGGCCGAGCTGGGATACGAGCAGGACATGACCGACAGCATCGTCCTGCTCTGGAAAGCCCAATGGCGCGGCTACATCTGGGGGTCGCGCGATTATTCCAACTGGTCGCTCCACGTCCAGATCGGCTTCCCGTTGCCCTGGTAGGAACCTCCCCGCCGTCGGGTTGTTGTCCCTCTCGCTTGTGGACGAGAGTCGCCCGAGCGGCTATCTTCTGCCGAACCTGTTTCCTGAGCCCGATCATCCGTGCGGACGCAACCGCGCCGGGTCGATTGCCGTGTTCGCGCCACGCTCCTTCTTGTCATCGCGAAGCGCTGCGTAGCGGGTGATCGGGTCAGACGTCCCGAGAGGTGATCCGATGCATCAAACCGTCATGAGCCGGACCGGCCGGCCTGTCCGCGACCGAGATCACCGGCGATCCGCCGCGTCGGCGATCTGGCTGGCATTCGCCGCCGCCTCCTGTCTCGCCGCCGCGGTCGCGAACGCGGCCGAACTGGGATACCGGGACTACCGGGCCGTCATGCGCGCCTGCGAAAGACTCGACCATCTCGCGTGCATCGAATCGCTCGAGGACGAGAACGGCCCCTACATCGTGATCGGGGACCGCTTCGGGCTGGTGCGGATCATCTACCTCACCGGTGACGGCAGCCGCGACATCTGGACCAGCAAGCAGCTCAACGGCGTCGTCCAGGAGGTGATCGGCGCGGACCTCGACGGCGATGGCAAGGACGAGATCATCGCCTGGTCCACGTCAGCCATGGTCTACGTGTGGTCGGGCGCCGATCACAAGCTCCGCTACGAGACCCTACAGAACGAGTTCCAGATCCTGCACAGCCTGGCGGTCGGCAACGTGGATGACGACGCGCAGCTGGAGATCCTGGTCAACGCCGACGATCACATCTACTACCTGGACGGTGTCACCTTCAACCGGGAATGGACCAGCCTGCGGGAGTACCAGGCCACGCGCATGGCCGTGGGCGACGTCGATGGCGACGGCACGCCGGAGATCGTGCTGAACACGGGGCAGATCGTCGATGCCCGCGGTGGCGACGTGGAATGGGAGGACGTGGTCTTCGGCACGCGCATCGAGCTGGTGGACATGGACGGGGACGGCATACCCGAAGTCCTCACCGAGAGCGACGGCGGCTTGCTGAAGATCTACGACGTGGACATCCGTCGCGAAAAACATCTGCAGTGAATGATCCCGTAAGATCCGCAGGCCATCCGGCACTCACGGCTGCAACGTTACAGTCGTCCGTTGCGAGGGGAACGATGATGCGCTCGTCCAGACTCGTCTGTTTCCTCCTGGTGGCGGGCCTGGCCGTGCCGGGCGCGGCCGGAGCCGGTCTCTTCGACTCGCCGCTAAACCAGTCCGCCGACGAACCGCCCGCCCTGACGGTGACTCTCAGGCCCCTGTCCGGGGATCTGCCGGCCGGAGGCCAGGTGCAGTTCGGGGTTCTCTACAACGTGCCGGCAGGCACGCACATGACGACCACCTTCCAGGCCCTGGAGTTCAGAGGCGAGCCGGCGGCCACCTTCGGCCAGGCCGTCTTCCCGCCGCCCGTCAAGGCGGAGATCCCGTACTACCGCGGCGACGTCATGGCCGTGGTGCCGGTGGCCCTGCCCGCCTTGCCGGGCGCGTTCACGGTCCATGTCGAGGCTGCGTACCAGCTCTGCAAGGAAGGGGAAGCCGCCCTCTGCTTCCCGCCAGCGAAGGCGACGACGTCCCTCGTGCTGCAGGTCACGGCCGCGACGGCGGGCGCGAACAGCGCCGCCGCCGCCGGTGGCGGGAGTCTCCAGGATCGGCTGCGGCACGCCCTGGAGAAGGGAAGCTGGCTGGCTTTCCTGATGGTGTTCCTGGGGGGCGTGCTCGCCAGTCTCACGCCGTGCGTATTCCCCATGATCCCCATCACGATCAGCTTCATCGGCATGCACGCCGGGGGAAACCCGGTCAAGGGCTTCATCATGTCGTTGTGGTACGTGCTGGGCATCGCCCTGGTCTACTCGTCCCTCGGCCTGATCGCCGCGGCGGGGGGGGCCGCCTTCGGTCAGGCCACGCAGACGCCGGTGTTCATGGGCGCGGTGGCCGCCGTCGTCTTCGCCATGGCCCTGTCCATGGCCGGTCTCTACGACATCCAACTGCCCAGCGGCCTCACGTCGAGGATCGGCGGCGGGCGCACGGGCTTCCTGGGCCCCTTGCTCATGGGCATGGCCATGGGACTGATCGCCGCGCCCTGCGTCGGACCCGTAATCGTGGTCCTGCTCTCGTGGGTGGCGACGACCGGCAGCCTATTTCTGGGCTTCTGGCTGCTGTTCACCTTCGCCATGGGCATGGGACTGCTGTTCATCGTACTGGGCACCTTCGGCGGCATGCTGCCCCCCGGGGGCTGGATGGTCACCGTCAAGCACGTCTTCGCCATCGTGCTCTACGCCCTGTCGCTGTGGTTCCTGAGGCCCTGGCTGCCGGCGTGGTTGCCGCCCCTGGTCTTCGGCCTGGCGCTGATGTTGAGCGTGAGCGCCTGGGGCGTTTTCAACCCGCTGCCGGCCGACGCCGGCCCCCGCGCCGGCCTGAACAAGGGCGTCATGCGGTTCCTGTGGATCGTGGGTCTGGTGCTGGCCCTGCTCGGCGGTCTGCGCGGCTTCGCGCCGGGACTGCTGCCGACCGGCGGCGCGGCGCCGCCGACGGGGGAGGCGTCTCATCTCGAGCCCGCCTGGTTCGGGGACGAGGCGGCGGGCTTCGCCGAGGCGGCCGCGACGGGCAAACCCGTGATGATGGATTTCTGGGCCGAATGGTGTGCCGCCTGCCTCGAGCTGGACCACAAGACCTACAACCAGGACGCGATCCTGCGACTTGCGCAAAGCTTCGTCGCGGTTAAGATGGACATGACCAGGCGCAGCCCCGAGAACGACGCCATCAGTCGCAGGCACAAGGTCGTGGGCATGCCGACGGTCATTTTCTTCGATTCCCAGGGCCACGAGCTGGAGCGGTTCTCCGGTTTCGTGAAAGCCGCCGACCTGTCCGAGGTCATGGCACGGGTCCTGACAGCGGTGAGATGACGAGGACCGGCCGTCCGTGACGGCCATCAAGCGGAGGCGAGATGAGCGACCTGATCCACGTGACCGACGAGAACTTCGAGGCCGAGATACTCAACAGCGAGATTCCGGTCCTGGTGGACTTCAGCGCCACCTGGTGCGGACCCTGCAAGCAGCTCACGCCCATCGTGGAGGAGCTGGCGGTCGAGTACGCCGGCCGCTTGAAGGTCGCCCACGTCGATGTGGATCATGCGCGCGACCACGCCGCCAAGTTCGGCGTGATGTCCGTGCCGACCGTCCTGTACATCAAGGGCGGGACGGTGACGGACTCGCAGGTGGGCCTGACGGCCAAGGAGAAGATGATCGAGAAGATCGACAAGATGCTCTGACGCGGAGGACTTCATGAGACGAACATTCCTGATCATACTCGCCGTCCTGCTGGGCCTGTACGCCTGCACGGGCTGCACGGGTGACACCAAGGACGCCACCGTCGCCGGCGGCAAGACGCCGGACGGCGGAGCGCAGGGCGTCGAGACGGCCGCAGCCGCCGCGCCGACCACCGACTTCGTGCTGTCGGACCTGCACGGCAATAAGCTGAATCTGGCCGACTATCGCGGCGACGTCGTGATCCTGGACTTCTGGGCCACCTGGTGCGGCCCCTGCAAGATGGTCATGCCCTACCTGCAGAAGATTCACGACGGCCATGCCGACGAGGGGATCCGCGTGGTGGCGTTGTCGGTGGACCAGAAGAGTCCGTCGAGCGTACGCCAGTTCCTCGACAAGTACGGCTACACGTTCCCGGTCGCCATGGCCGGCGTCGACCTGCAGAGCGCCTACGGCGGGATCAGCAGCATTCCGACCACGTTCATCATCGGGCCCGACGGAGCGGTGAAGGAGCGGATGGTGGGCGCGCATCCCCTGGACGATTACCTGGCCGCGGCCCGGCGCGCCAAGCAGGCGGCGACGGGAACGTAGCGGAAAGGCGGGACCGTGTCCCCCTTGAAGAAGAAACTCATCGTCGTGGGCGACAGGCTGCTCGTGCGGCCCGAGAGCGGCGAGGAGAAGACCAACACGGGTCTGTACCTGCCGGCGACGGCCCTGAGCGCCCGCACCGCGCAGAGCGGCTGGGTCGTGACGGTCGGTCCGGGCATTCCCCTGCCCGAACTGGCGGACGAGACCCTTGAGCCCTGGCAGACCCGCGACGCCGCGCCGCGTTACGTACCCCTGCAGGCCCAGGAGGGGGATTTCGTGCTCTTCGTGCGCAAGGCGGCCGTGGAGATCACCTTCGAGGGCAAGCAGTACCTGATCGTGCCGAATTCGGCCGTGCTGGTGCTGGTGCGCGACGACTGGGAGGATTCTCCCGGCTTCGACGGGGACGGTGGCGAGGACTGAGGCGGTCTGCCAGGAACGGTAAAAAAGAAGAAGCCCCTGATCACGTTGCGAACCCGTGATCAGGGGCTTATACCGTTCGTTTTTTATCATTTCCTCAATTAGATACATGAATGAACACTGCCCCAAATGACCAGAGGGCTTTCCCGTCTGTAAAGCCTGTTGACAGCGGGCGGCCTCAAAAGTGTTTGGCGGAACTCCTCATTGCGTCGCCTAATGGCTCTCAATCTTGTAGGTTCGGGATTCGCCTCCTTAGCAGTGTACCAAGCAAATAAAGGGGTTACGGCGATAGTCGTGGCCCCTTTTCTATGTTGGTGGCTGCCGTAGGGCTACTGATGCGCCGCTTCCTTGAACCGTCGCCGGCTGTGCTATACTTGCCGTATATCGCCCACGGCCAACAACCCGAAATGGAGTACGTCATGCGTGAAAGCACGGCCAGGGCATTCATGTTCACAGGCATCGGGATCTCGACGATGGTTATCAGAATCCTGGTTATTCTCGCTCTTGTTCCGATCGTCCTAGTCATTTCTGGGATTCCCGGTCGGGCAGCAGAGCCCATCGACGTCCATTGCCTCGTCTACCTAGACGAAAATGAGGACGGACAGCATCAGCCGCAGGAGCCGGGCCTGCCGGGTGTGCGAGTCACAAATGGGGTCGATGTTCTTTCCACTGACGCCATGGGCTCGGTGGATCTGCAAGTGGACCCGGACGATTACAGGTTCGTCACGATGACGATTTCATCCGGCTATTGGCCGACCGATGCCTGGTATCATCGCCTCGACAGTACCACCAGCCGGGCGGATACTGTCCGCTTCGGTCTGAGGCCGGCACCTGAGCTGAGCGGGAACTCCTTCCGCTGGATTCATATCGCCGACACCCAGATCAACTCGCTTATGTACTATCCACTCGCCGCCGACATCCAGGCCATGAACAGACTTGAGCTTCCCCCCGTCTTCATCGTCAACACCGGCGATATTGTTAATGACGGCCACGTCCGAGCCGAATGGGAGTACTATCTAGACCAAATGTCCGTCTCCGAGATTCCGGTGTTCAATGTCGTGGGAAATCATGATGACGACTCGAACGAACTGTCGCTGGCACTGTATGAAGAGTATGTCGGTCCACCATATTACTCCTTTGATATCGGTGATTGGCATTTTATCACATTCAACACTTGGCGCAGGTACATCCATACCCCCTCGCAGGCGGAGTGGTTGGACCGCGATGCGGCACAGGCTCCTCCAGGATCAAGGCTTGTCGTTTTCGAGCACTTCTCGCTGCGTTATGGATTCCCGGAAGTCCTTCAGCAATTTGTGGATCTGGGAATACAGGCCGTCTTCTCGGGACATCATCATTTCATCAACCTGTCCACCCATCCAGCGGGTATCGGCGATTACAGCATGGTATGGCCACGAGGAGGAGGCCGTGACTGGACGCCCAGATCGTACAGTCTGGTCTCATGCCACGAAGACGGCTCCATCGATTTCGAGATCAAGCGTCTGCTGATAGACCACCGCACAATCCTCACGAGCCCCGCATCCGAAGACGCGACGTGCGGACCAGAAGTCCCGATCCTAGTCCAGGCCTATGACAGCGCGGCGGCGCCGGTGGATCTGACCGCTCATATGTACGACCCCTCGGGGATTCCGCTCGAAGTCGTCCCGTTGTCCAGAGAGGGGATATCACTCTGGAGGGGAGCCTTCAGCACAGATGGATGGCCGACCGGAGAATACCGGATTGAAGTTCACGGGAACTTCGATGGAGTTATAACCGAAAGTTGTGGATGACCTGATCAAAAGAGGTGGCGTATCCTCCCCATTGACGTTTTCAAATCTCTTTGAAAGGAGAGGACACGCCATGGGGAAGAAGATAGCCCAGATGGGGCCGCCAGGTCCAGAAGAA
>JAHIYU010000100.1 GCA_018814885.1 bacterium
CCAAAGCGTAGACGATGTTGTCGGCGCCCAGGCCGAGGGGCTGCCACTGGGCGCCGTCCCAGCGGGCGACGCGGGCGACGGGCGCGCCGCCCGAGTTCACGAAGACGCCCCCGGCGTACAGCTCGCCGTCGTGCACGAGCAGGTCGTTGACGCCCGAATTGAAACCGTTGCCCAGGGCGCGCCAGGCCGCGCCGTCCCAGGCGGCGATCCGCTCGGCCGCCACGCCGCCCACGTTGTGGAAGTAGCCGCCGACGATCAGGTCGCCGTCCCAGACCGCCAGGGTGTTCACGTCGGCATCGGGATCGCCCAGGGCGTGCCAGGTCGCGCCGTCCCAGCGGGCCAGGTGCGCGGCGGGCGCCCCGTCGGCGTGATCGAAGTGCCCGGCGGCGATCAGGTCGCCGTCGTAGGAGACGACGTCGTAGACGGTGGCGTTGAGTCCGCCGCCGAGACGGTGCCAGGCCTCGCCGTCCCACCAGCCGACGTTGTTGCTGTGGCTCTCGCCGGCGAGGATGGACGGCACGAAGAACTCCCCGGCCGCCACCAGGCGGCCGTCGTGGCGGCACAGGGCCCGCATGTAGCTGTTCTCGTGGTTGGTCGTGCCGGGGCTGCCGCCCACACCCACCCAGTCGTGCCGGAAGCGGTCCCAGCGCGCCACGGTGCCCGGAAAGGAACCCGACGCATAGAGCTCCGTGCCGATGACGCAGAGGGCGTTCAGCTCGCCGTCGAGCACGCCGCCCAGGGTGTCGCCCCAGGCGAGTCCGCTGTAGGGGATCACGGCGTCGGTCTGGCCCACGATCAGGCCGCCGTTCCAGACGTCCAGGTCGACGACCGTGCGCGGCACGTCCGCCTGGGCGACCGCGTGCAGCTCGCGTCCGCCTGTCATCAGGACCAGGCCCCAGGATTCGATCACGCCCGCGTTGGCGAAAACACCGCCGATGTAGAGACTGTTGTCGTGCACCTGCAGCGCGTTGACGTACTGGCCGGAGCCGAAGCCGAAATCGCGGAGGTCCTCGCCGTCCCACTCGGCGAAGTTGAAGATGTCGGGGTCGGGCAAGGTGAATCTGTAATCGCCGCCGATGAACAGCGACCCGTCGAAGTGGGCCATGACGTAGGCCTCGTTGACCAGGGACGGCCCGTCGAACACGTCGTGCCAGTCCGCGCCGTCCCAGCGCGCGATCACGCTGTAGGACATGTCCCCGTCGGCGTCGAGCAGGCCGCAGGCGTACAGGGCGGCATCGTGGACGAGGAAGTTGTTTGCCCAGCCGATCAGGCCGTCCCCCATGGGCGTCCACTCGCCGAGCTCGAGGTCGGCCACGCTGGTGCAGGCCGCGCCGCCCGCGTCCCAGAAGTTGCCGCCGATCACGACCGTGGTGCCGTAGTCGAAGACGGCGTGGACGCGGCCGTCGGTGCCGCCGTCCACGTCCTGCCAATGGCGGCCGTCGAAGCGGGCGACGTTGGCGGCCGGCACGCCGCCCGCCGCGTCGAAGAGGCCGCCCACGTAGAGGTCCTCGTAGTGGCCGGTCATGCCGTAGACGCTGCCGTCGACTCCGCTGGGGGCGAAGCCGTCCCACCACTCGCCGCCCCGTGCGGCGGCCGGCAGGATGATCGACGAGCACAGGAACGCCAGTAAGGCCAGCGAACGGATAAGGTGGCCACGCTGCCGGATACGGAACATGAAGCTGCCCCCTGGAATGGCATGAATGTGGAGTTTACTCCCAACCGCATCTGCATCGATGCTATGGTCGGATCATACCACATCGCGACGTCAACCGACACCCGGACCGATTGACGGGCGGCTCCGCCCCCTGGCGCGATGGAACCGGCAAGTCGACGGGAGTAGGGGTGGACAAGACGGGCGTGGAGATCATCGATCATACCGGAGACACGGGGCTGCGCGGCACGGCCGCCACCCTGCCGGAACTGCTGTCGGCCATGGCGTCCGCCCTGACGCGGCTGATCTGTCCCCATGGCGAGATCCGGGAACTGGTCGCGCGGGAGGTCGAGGTGACGGGTGGCGACGCCGCCGCGCTGCTGGTGCGCTGGCTGGGGGAAGTCCTCTATCTTTCCGAGACCCACGGCGAGCTCTACGGCGCGGCCGTGATCTCGAGCCTCGAACGTCCGGACGCCGGATCCTGGCGCCTGCGCGCCCGGTTGCAGGGCGAGCCGTTCGATCCCGCGCGCCATCGGGACCTCAATGAGGTCAAGGCAGTGACCTACCATCTGGCGCGCGCGGACGAGGGCCCGGACGGGTGGACGGGACAGGTGATCCTCGACATCTGAGGAGAGGCCATGGGCACGACCCCCTTCGAGCGCATCAGCGACACGCTGTGGGAGATCCCCCGCCGCGGCGGCATGCGCGTGCCCGGACGCATCTACGCCCGGCGCGACATGCTGCCGGACATCTCCCGCGACAAGGCCCACGAGCAGGTGATGAACGTGGCGCACCTGCCGGGCATCGTCGGCCATGCGCTGGCCATGCCCGACATCCACTGGGGATACGGCTTTCCCATCGGCGGCGTGGCGGCCTTCGACGCCGACGAAGGCGTGATCTCCCCGGGCGGCGTCGGTTACGACATCAACTGCGGCGTACGCCTGCTGGCCGGAGACCTGGATGTCGAGGCGATCCGAGCGCAGGCCGGGGCGCTGGCCGAGGCCATGTTCGCCGCCGTGCCCAGCGGCGTCGGCTCGCGAGGACCGCTCAGCCTGTCCGACGGGGAACTGGACGCGGTGATGAACGGCGGCGCCCGGTGGGCGGCGCGGCGCGGCCACGGCGACGCCGCTGAGCTGGCCCTGATCGAGGAGAGCGGCCGCATGGCCGGCGCCGACCCGTCCGCCGTGAGCGCCCGGG
>JAHIYU010000101.1 GCA_018814885.1 bacterium
GACCGCAGCGGCGAGGCGCCCGATCTCCGCGCGCTTGGCCGCCATCGCCCGGCTCAGGAATCCGCTCACGACGCCCCCCCCGCCATGGCTCGTGTTCGCTCGACGAGCGCATCCAGCACCGCCCGCGCCCGGCCGCCGTCGACAGCCGCGGCCGCCAGCTCGACGCCCTCGGCCGGATCATCGGTCAACCCCGCCAGCACGGCGCAGAAACCGGCGTTCAACAGCACGGCGTCGCGGCAGGGACCGGACGCGCCGTCCAGCACCTCGCGCACGCGGCGGGCGTTCATCTGCGGGTCGCCACCCGCGAGATCGTCCAGGGAGCACCGCTCCAGGCCCACGAGCTCGGGGGCGAAGCTGTACTCCCGCACCTCGCCGTCGCGCAGTTCGGCCACGTGGGTCGGGCCGGTCGCCGAGACCTCGTCGACGCCGTCGTAGCCGCAGACCACGAAGGCCCGCTCGCTGCCCAGCCGTCCCAGCACCCTGGCCAGGGTGACGGTCAGCGCGGGACGGTAGACGCCCAGCAGCTGCCGGCGCACGCCCGCGGGATTGGTCAGCGGACCGAGCACGTTGAAGACCGTGCGCGCGCCCAGTTCGCGGCGCACGGGCATGGCGTGACGCATGGCGGGATGGTGACGCGGCGCGAACATGAAGCCGATGCCGAGCTCGTCCACCAGTTCGGCCACCCGAGCCGGCGGCAGGTCCACGGCCACGCCCAGCGCCTCGAGCACGTCGGCGCTGCCGCAGCTGGAGGAGACGGCCCGGTTGCCGTGCTTGGCGACGGTGATGCCCATGCCCGCCGCCACCAGGGCCGTGGCGGTCGAGATGTTGAAGGTGCCGCGGGCGTCGCCGCCGGTGCCGCAGGTGTCGATGACCTTGTCGCCCGACACGTCGACGGCGTCGACGCGCTCGCGCATGGCCCGGGCGAAGCCGGCGATCTCGTCGACGGTCTCGCCCTTTACGCGCAGGGCGGCCAGGGCGGCGGCGATCTGGGCGGGAGCCGCCGCGCCGTCCATGATCGCCGACATCAGTTCGCGGGCCTCCTCGCCCGTCAGGTCGACGCCGTCGAGCAGCTTGTCCAGCAGGGCGCGCATCACCGTCCGCCTCCGGCCGCGGCGCAGCCCTGCAGGAAGTTGCCCAGCAGGGTGGGGCCCTCGCGGGTCAGGATCGATTCCGGGTGGAACTGCACGCCCTCGACGGGCAGTTCGCGGTGCCTCACCCCCATGACCTCGCCGGCCGACGTGAACGACGACACCTCCAGCTCCGGCGGCAGCGAATCCTCGAAGGCGATCAGCGAGTGGTAGCGCGTGGCCTCGAAGGGGTTGCCCAGCCCGTCGTAGAGCGTTCGCCCGTCGTGGTAGATGGGCGACACCTTGCCGTGCATGACGCGTTGCGCCCGGTCCACCACGCCGCCGTAGGCCTCGACGATGCACTGGTGCCCCAGGCAGATACCCAGGATCGGCGTCTCGCCGGCCAGACGCCTGATCAGCTCGAGCGAGATGCCCGCGTCGCGCGGCCGGCCCGGTCCCGGCGAGATGATCAGCGATCGCGGCCGGAGCGCGACGGCCTCGTCCACGCTCAGCGCGTCGTTGCGCACCACCTTCACCTCGGCGCCGAGGGTGCCGAGGGCCTGCACGACGTTGTAGGTGAACGAATCGTAGTTGTCGATGAGCAGATGCATCAGAATCCCTCCTCGGCGATGGCCACGGCCCGTCGCAGGGCGCCGATCTTGTCCAGGGTCTCCTGGTACTCGCGCGCCGGGTCGCTGTCGGCCACGATGCCGGCGCCGGCCTGCACGTGGTAGACGCCGTCGCGCACGATGAGCGTGCGGATGGCGATGCACATGTCCATGTCCCCGTTGGGCCCGAAGTAGCCCGCCGCGCCCGCGTAGGGTCCGCGCCGCCGTCCCTCCAGCTCGCTGATGAGCTGCATGGCACGGATCTTCGGCGCGCCGCTGACCGTGCCCGCCGGGAATGACGCGCGCAGCACGTCGTACATGTCCACCCCGGGCCGCAGGTCGCCGGCCACGCGCGAGACGATGTGCATGACGTGCGAATAGCGCTCGATGGACATGAAAGCCTCCGTCTCGACGCTGCCGATCTCGCACACCCGGCCCAGGTCGTTGCGGCCCAGGTCCACGAGCATGACGTGTTCGGCTCGCTCCTTCTCGTCCGCCAGCAGCTCTCTTTCGAGGGCCAGGTCGGCCGCGGGATCCTCCCCGCGCGGCCGCGTGCCCGCGATGGGGCACAGGCTGACCCGCCTGCCGTCCAGCTTGACCAGCACCTCCGGCGACGAGCCGACCACCTGCACGTCCCCATGGTCCATGTAGAACATGTAGGGCGAGGGATTGAGGATGCGCAGGGCGCGGTAGATCTGGAAGGGGTGGGCCCGCGTCGGACCGCGCAGGCACTGCGAGACGACGATCTGGAAGCAGTCGCCCTCGAGGATGTGCTCCTTGGCGTCGCGGACCATGCGCTCGTATTCGTCCTGCGTCATGTTGAACTCGGGTCCGGCGGGGGCGCCGTCCGGCGGCGCGGCCGGATCCGGCAGCGGCGGC
>JAHIYU010000102.1 GCA_018814885.1 bacterium
CACGTCGAGCAGGTCGGCGCCGGCCGCGGCCATCTCGCGGGCCATCGCGGCGGCCCGCGCGGTCCCCGCGCGCGAGGGGGCGTGGAAGCTGTCCGGCGTGACGTTGATGATGCCCATCACCAGCGGTCGCTGCGCGTAGTCGAGCACCCGCTCCCTCAACCGCCAAAACGCGGCGGCGCCTTTGCCGGGCGCCGCCATTTCCGTCTCATCCAGGTGTCGAGGCTCGCTCAAGGCCGGGGCTCCTCGTGCGGATCGTCCGGGGCCGTGCCGGCCTCGATGGGCGCCGCCGTCTCCGTCGCGGTCTCGCCGTCACCGTTCGCGTCGTCGACTGGCAGGTTCACCACGGGCGCGGGCAGGGGGGTGCCCGCCATGATCATCTCGACCTCCTCGCGGGAGAGGGTCTCGCGCTCGAGCAGGGCCTCGCCCATGGCTTCCGCCTCGTCGCGGTGCTCTGAAAGCAGGGTGCGTGCGCGTTCGAGCTGTTCGTTGATGATGTGCGTGACCTCGTCGTCGATCAGCTGCTGTGTGCGTTCGCTCAGGGTGCGCCGGCGCCCGTAGTCGCGGCCGAGGAAGATCTGCTCCTGGCCCTCTTCGTAGGCGATGGGCCCCAGGGCGTCGCTCATGCCGAGCTGGGTTACCATCATCCGCGCGATGTTGGTGACTCCCTTGATGTCCGCATAGGCGCCGCCGTGGATCTTGCCGATGAAGAGCTCCTCCGCGACGCGGCCGCCCAGCGCGACGCAGATCTTGTCGATCAGCTTCTCCTTGCTGGTGTGGTGCTCGTCCTTGTCGGGGGGCATGAAGGTGATGCCAAGGGCCTGCCCGCGCGGTATGATCGTCACCTTCTCGGCGGGGTCGGCGTGCTCGCAGAGCATCGAGAGCAGGGCGTGGCCGGCCTCGTGGTAGGCGGTGATCTTCTTGTCCTCCTCGCTCAGGATCATGCTGCGGCGCTCAGGGCCCAGCATGACCTTCTCGCGGGCCTCCTGGAAGTCCTCCATCCAGACATCCTGGTGATCCTTGCGGGCGGCCAGCAGGGCGGCCTCGTTGACCAGGTTCTCCAGGTCGGCGCCGGCCAGTCCGGGCGTGCCGGCGGCGATCTTGCGGGAGGAAACGTCGTCGCCCACGCGGATCTTCTTCATGTGCACCTTGAGGATGGCCTCGCGCCCGTTCAGGTCTGGCATGTCGACCACGATCTGCCGGTCGAAACGACCGGGTCGCAACAGCGCGGGGTCGAGCACGTCGGGCCGGTTGGTCGCGGCGATCAGGATGACGCCGTCGTTGCTCTCGAAGCCGTCCATCTCCACCAGGAGCTGGTTCAGCGTCTGCTCGCGCTCGTCGTGCCCGCCGCCGAGGCCGGCGCCGCGGTGGCGGCCGACCGCGTCGATCTCGTCGATGAAGATGATACACGGGGCGTTCTTCTTGCCCTGCTCGAAGAGGTCGCGCACGCGCGAGGCGCCCACGCCCACGAACATCTCCACGAAGTCCGAACCGCTCATGCTGAAGAAGGGCACGGAAGCCTCGCCGGCGACGGCCCGGGCCAGCAGCGTCTTGCCGGTGCCGGGCGCGCCCACCAGCAGGGCGCCCTTGGGTATGCGCCCGCCCAGCCGCTGGAACTTCTTTGGATGGCGCAGGAACTCGATGATCTCCTCGAGCTCGACCTTGGCCTCGTCGCAGCCGGCCACGTCCTGGAAGGTGATCGTGGGCTTGTCCATGTTGATGAGCTTGGCCTTGCTCTTGCCGAAGCTGAAGGCCTTGTTGCTGCCGCCCTGCATCTGCCGGATGAAGAAGAGCCACAGCACCAGGATCAGCAAAAAGGGCAGGTAGTAGGTGACGATCACCGACAGCCAGCTCGTCTTCGGCGTGTCGCCCTTGAGGAAGGCGTCGGGGTTGTGCTCGTGCACCCATTCCGGGAAATGGGGATCCTCCGCCAGCAGCACGATCTCGAAGCGCTGGACTTCGGGCGAAGTGCCGTTCTCCAGCATGATCGGGACCTTCTGGACGAGCTCGCCCTGGACGGTCGATTCCGTCTTGGTCAGCGAGCGGATGTTGCCCGCCTCGACCTGCTCCTTGAACGCGGTCCAGCCGATCGGATAGACCTGCTCGCGGTCGATGGACATCATCTGGAACGCGAGGAACACCAGCAGCAGCAGAAGCATCCAGAAACCCACCGTGCGTCCTGGCATCGCGGGGCGTCGCCCGTTGCCGGCGCCCGGGAAGGAGGGCTTTTTCCTGTCGTTGGCCATGGATCTCCCATCGCATGAAGACGGTTCGCCTGCGGACCGGCGTTCGGGTCACCGGGACGGTGAACGATTCGATTCGCCACGTGCGCCGGCCGCGCCGATCCCACGAACCAGCAGTGTAACCGCCGCCGCAGTTGACGGCAACAACCGGGTGCGCTCCGCCCGGACCAGCCCGACCAGCCACAACGGGCCCTCGTCGTCCTCGACGAGCACGACATCCCGTCGCGCGCGGATAGGCACCTCGAACTCGCGCAGCAGATCGCTGACCTTCTTGTGGCCGTGCATGCCGAACGGCACGATCCGGTCGCCGGGACGCCAGCCGCGCAGCCGGGGTTCGCCGCGGAGCGCTTCGTCGGGCAGGGTCAGGCGCCATTCGTGCGGCCCGGAAACCGGACTACCCAGCTCCGGTGCTGGGCGGGCGATTTCTTCCGCGGTGGCGCGTCTGACCGAGAGAGACAGCGCGGCCGTCGGTGAAATCTCGTCCACGATCCGCGGGGGCACGAATACCAGACGGTCGAAATCGCGGCACGCCCGCCAGCCGTCGATCAGATCGACGCAGCTGCCCGAGCGGCTCTCCGGCAACCAGTCCAGCAGCCGGACGACGTGCGCCCGCTCCAGGTCGGTCTCCACGCCGCAGCGCTCGCGCAGGTGCATTCTGACCAGACGGGAGGCCAGGGGCTGGGACATCTCCGTCAGGACGTCCACGGGCAGGGAGTCCCCGTCTCCCTTGGCCAGGATCCCGTCCAGCAGGCCGCCGGCCGCCTTCTCCAGCTCCGCCACGTCGTCGTCGAGCAGCTGTGCAAGACGCAGCGGCGCGGTGGTGACGGACTCGCCGAAGATCGCCCGCGCCACCGGCAACAGCTCGTGGCGTACGCGGCCGCGCGCGTTGGACCCGTCCTCGTTGGTGGGATCGCCGCGCCAGGCCTGCCCGCTTTCGGCCAGGAAGGCCTCGATCTCCGCGCGGTCGGTCACCAGCAGGGGATGGATCGTGCGCCCGGCGACGGGCCTGATGCCGCGCATGCCCTCGGCGCCGGCGCCGCGGAAGAAACGCATGACGAGCGTCTCGAGCTGGTCGTCGCGATGGTGGCCGGTGGCGCAAGCCGCCAGGCGCGGTTGCGCGTCCAGCACGGATGCGAGATGCCCTCTGCGCAGCCGGCGCGCCGCCTCCTCGAGGCCCGCGCCGTCTCGGACGCCGGGACCGCGGGGATCCTCGCGGTGCACGTGCAGGGGTACGTCGAGGCGCCGGCAGATCTCGTCGCAGAAGGCTTCGTCCCGGTCGGCCTGGTCGCCGCGCAACAGGTGGTTGACGTGGGCGGCCGCGACGGGTTCGCCGACGCGCGCGCGCCGGGCCACGGCCGCCAGCAACAGGGCCACCGAGTCGGCGCCACCCGAGAGGGCCACCAGGACCCCCAAACGGCCGGAGCCCGGACGGGCGCCCGTGCCGACGGCGGCGACAAGTGTCAGCAACCGGTCCAGTTCCGGAATCACCTTGCCGAGAAATGTGTCTCTGTTGGACATGGCGTGTACGTCGCCCCGGAGCAGCGTGGGGCAAAAAAAATGGTAGCGGCTCAGGGACTCGAACCCCGGACACTCGGATTATGATTCCGATGCTCTAACCAGCTGAGCTAAGCCGCCACCGTTTCTATTGCGTTGTCCCCTCCAGGAGCTTCCCGGGAGGGCTCTCAATCTAGCGAGGGACGCATTTCTTGTCAAGACGGCGCGGTACCCATATTGTCCTGCGTAAAGGTCCGGCCGATCGGCAATGGAGGTGGAGATGGCTGGCGCGAAGGGAAGCGACGAACAGCGGGACGTCTATGAGGAGAGCGAGGTTACGCTCGACCCCCTGGACGGCCGCACGGTCGCCGTGCTCGGTTACGGCAATCAGGGGCGGGCCCAGGCCCTGAATCTGCGCGACAGCGGGATCGAGGTCGTGATCGGCGCCCGCGCCGGCGGCCGCGGGCACGGCCGCGCGCGCGACGACGGCTTTGTCGTGCTGTCCTTGCCCGACGCCGCCGCGCAGGGGGACGTGGTCATGGTCCTGCTGCCCGACGAGGTCCAGGGCCGCGCCTGGGGTGAATGGCTGGCGGACGCCTTGCGTCCGGGCGCGGCGCTCGGCTTCTCCCACGGTTTCGCCGTCGCCTTCGGCGAGATCGCGCCCGCCGACGGGATCTCCTGTTTCCTGGTCGCGCCCAAGGGACAGGGCGACATGCTGCGCGAGGCCTACGCGCGCGGCGGCGGTCTGCCGGGCATGCTGGCGGTCACCGAGGGGTCGCCGGACGGGACCTGGGCCCTCGCGGCGGCCTATGCCAAGGCGATCGGTTGCCTGCGCGGCGGGGGCTTCCGCACCACCTTCCGCGAGGAATGCGTGGCCGATCAGTTCGGTGAGCAGGCGGTACTCTGCGGCGGGCTGGTGGAACTGGTCCGCGCGGCCTTCGACACCCTGGCCGCGCGCGGCTACAGCGCCGACAACGCCTATTTCGAATGCGTGCACGAGGTCAAGCTCATCGCCGACCTGCTGCACCGGCACGGGCTGGACGGCATGCGGCGGATGATCAGCCCGACGGCGGCATACGGCGGCTTGACGCGCGGACCCCGGCTGGTGGACGATGGCGTCCGCGAGCGGATGGGGCAAATCCTGGACGAGATCGAGAGCGGCGCATTCGCCCGGGAATTCCTGGCGGAGGCGGCTCGCGACGAGCCCGCGGCGCTGCGTCTCGCCCGCGCCGAGGCGGGCTCCGGCATGGTATCGACCGGCCGGCGGCTGCGCGAGAGGCTCGACGCCTTGGGGTTGGACGATCCGGGACCCGGCGATCCGCATACCCTGGGAGGGGATCAATGAACGACTCGGTGCTGACTCGTTTCTGGACGATCATCTTCAACCCGTCCGCGGCCATGGCGGCCGTGCGCGAGAAACCGCGCGTGCTCGTGGCGGCGCTGGCCGTCATCCTCATGATGGGCTTCTTCACCGCCGCCACGCTCCACATCGCCGGCCCGGAGCAGGTGGATGTCATGCGCGACACCCGCATCGGCCGCATGATGCCCCCCGAGGACATCGATAAGATGTACGACGACTACCTGAACCTGACCACCGTCGACCGCGTCAAGCAAGCCCTGCCCAGCGGTTTCGGCGGCGCGGCCACCGTCTTCGTCCTGGGTCTGGTCTTTCTGCTCTTCGGCAAGCTGGCCGGCGGGCAGGGCACCTTCGGGCAGGTGATGGGCGTGGTCTTCTGGTCGAACGTGGTGTCCTTGGGCTACGCCTCGCTGATCAAGTGGCCGCTGGTGCTGGCCAAGGGGTCGATGATGCAGGTCTCTCTGGGCCCGGCGGTCCTCGTGTCGGGGCGCGGCGTCCTGGATCCCCTCTTCGGCCTGCTGTCGATGTTCGACGTCTTCACCATCTGGGGCGTGGTGCTGATCGTCATCGGCTTCGAGAAGGTGCACGGCTTCGCCCGCAACAAGGCGGTCGTGGCGGTCGTAGCGACCTGGCTGCTGGTGAGTCTCGTCATGTTCGGCATCGGCCGGCTGTTCATATGATCCGTGAGGAGCTGACGTGAAGAAATGGTTGATCATCGGGGCCGTGATCGCGGTGGTGGGTCTGATCGCCGCCAACCTGCTCAAGTCCGACACCAAGGCGACGGAAGTCGACCTGGGCACGATCGTGCGCAAGAACCTGGTGGAGACGGTCACCGCGTCGGGCACCCTGACGCCCAAGCGCAAGGTGGATGTGAGCGCCAACACCATCGGCAAGGTGACGCGCCTGGCCGTGGCGGAGGGCGACCGCGTCGTGGCGGGGCAGTTCCTGCTCGAGATCGACCCCACCGAGTACGCGTCGGTCATGCGCGGCTACCAGGCCGCGGTGCGCACCGCGAAGGCCGACCTGCAGGTCGTGCAGGCCACCGTGGCGAAGACGCGCCAGGATCTCTCGCGCGTGCGCAGCCTCTTCGACTGCGACCTGAAATCGCAGGAGCAGCTCGAGGCGGCCGAGACCAACCTGAGCGTCGACGAGGCCCGCGTGGCGGCCGCCGAGGCGCGCTTCAACCAGGCCGAGGCCAGCCTGGACAAGGCGCGCTACGACCTCGACAAGGTCACCATCACCGCGCCCATGGGCGGCGTCGTCACACGTCTGAACGTGGAAGAGGGCGAGAACGCCATCATGGGCACCTTGAACAATCCGGGCACCGTGCTGCTGGTGATCGCCGATCTCGCGACCATGGAGGCGGAGGTCGACGTGGATGAGACCGAGGTCGTCAGGATCGCCCTGGGCCAGGCGGTGGGCGTCGAGATCGACGCCTTCCCCGACACGACCTTCGTGGGCGTGGTGACCGAGATCGGCAACAGCCCCATCTACACGAGCACCGGCCAGAGCCAGCAGGCCGTCGACTTCAAGGTCACCGTGACCCTGACCGAGCAGGTCGCGGGCGTGCGGCCCGGTCTCTCGGCCGAGGCCGAGATCACCGTGGCCGAGTCGGACAGCGCGCTGGCCGTACCCATCGGCGCCGTGGTCATCCGCAAGTGGCCGCCCGAGGAACGCCCGGGCCGGCGCGCGGCCCGCGGCGCGGCCGCTCCGGACAGTGCGGCGCGGGACAGCGTGCAGCGCGAGGAGCGCGAGGGCGTATTCCTGGTGACCGCAGGCACGGTCGCGTTCCGGCCCGTCGAGCTCGGCATCACGGGCGAGGAGGATTTCGAGCTACTCTCGGGCGTCGAGGCGGGCGACCGGATCGTGACCGGCCCCTTCCGCGAGCTGCGCGGGCTGGAGCACGGCGATGCGGTGAAGGAAGCCAAGAAGAAGCGCCGGGACCGGGACTGATGAATCTCTGGGAAGGCGTACGCATCGCCCTGGCCAGCCTCTGGACCCACAAGCTGCGGACCCTGCTCACCCTGCTCGGCAACATCGTCGGGACGATGAGCGTGATCGCAGTGGTCTCGCTGATCAACGGCGTGGACATCTACGCCAGACACAAGGTCCTGGACGAAGGATCGAACGTCTTCACGATCTCGCGGGTGAACTTCTACGACATCCTGACCGACATGGACGCCTTCCTGGAGTCCCTGGAGAACCCCAAGCTGACGCTCGACGACCGCGCGTACCTGGGCGAGCGCATGACCCGCGCCGCCAGTGTGGGCGCCTCCCTCGACCGCAACGCCGATCTGCGGGCCCAGGGCCGCAACTCCCGCGGCGTGACCGTCCGCGGCAAGACCGACGACTATTCCCTGCTCGAGGACCTGCCCCTGCACGCGGGAAGGCACCTGACCCGGCAGGACGTGGCCGCCAGCCGCCAGGCGGCGGTTCTCGGCTGGGACATCGCGCGCGAACTCTTTCCCGATCTCGACGACCCGTCCGGACGCACGGTGAAACTCGGCAAGCGCCACTTCCGGGTGGCCGGCGTGATCGAGGACCGCGGCACCATGCTCGGCAGCAGCCGCAACCGTTTCGTGATCGTGCCGATCACCGCCTACCTGAAGCTGTTCGGCTCCCGGGAATCGATCGACATCAAGGTCTCGGTCGCCGACCTGACCGGTATGGCGGAGGCCCAGGACGAGGCGCGCCACTACATGCGCCTGCGCCACAAGCTGCGTCCCGCCGAGGAAGACGATTTCGGCATCGTGACCATGGATGAGCTGCTCTCGCTGTGGTCGGGCATCTCGGGCGCCATCTACAGCGCCCTGGTGCCGCTGGTGGGCATCAGCCTGGTGATCGGCGGCATCGTGCTGATGAACATCATGCTGGTCGCGGTCACCGAGCGCACCAGGGAGGTGGGCATCCGCAAGGCCGTGGGCGCGCGCCGCACGGCGATCCTGTGGCAGTTCCTGGTGGAGTCGATCACGCTGTCGGTGACCGGCGGCGTGCTGGGCATCAGCTTCGGCCTGGGGCTGGCCCTGCTGATCACCGCGGTGACGCCGCTGCCCTTCGCCTTCGCCTGGTGGTCGGTCGTGCTGGGTCTGGCGGTGACGTTCGTGATCGGCCTGATCTTCGGCACCTACCCGGCGTGGAAGGCGGCCGGTCTTGATCCCGTGGAGGCTCTGCGACGTGAGTGACCGCGTGGACATCAGCGGCCGCATGCATGCCGGCGAGGGATTCGCACAGGCCTTCGCCACCATCCGCGGCCACAAGCTGCGCAGCTTCCTGCTGATCCTGGGCGTGGCCATCGGCGTGGCGACGTTGTTGGCCATGTTCACAATCGTCACCGGCCTGAGCGGACGGATCCGCAACGACATCGTGTCGTCGGCCAAGCCGTACCTGTACATCGCGCGCTACCACGGCCTCGGCGGCGAGGACATGGAGGAGAAGCTGCGCCGGCCCCAGCTCATGCCCGAGTGCATCGAAGTCCTGGCCGAGGTCGGAGGTGTCGACGGCACGGATTACATGATCTCCAGCGGCCGCGCCACGGTGCTGACCTACGGCAAGGAGCGCACCAACCTGGTGCAGGTCTTCGGCGCTTCGGCCGACTTCCACAACCTCTACTCGTTCGGCCTCGGGGAAGGGCGTTTCTTCACGTACGAGGAACAGGACGCCCGCCGCCGCGTCTGTGTGCTCGGCGCCGGACCGGTCGAGACCCTCTTTCCCAACGTGGACCCGGTGGGCAAGCGCCTGCGGATCTTCGGCGTGGACTACGAGATCGTCGGCACCATGGAGAGCCGCCGCCACATCTTCGGACAGATGGGAGACAACTGGGTGGTCGTCCCCTGGCCCACCTACGAGAAGGATTTTTCCAACAAGGAGTTCGATGACCGTACGGTGGCGGTGACCGTGGCCGACGGCTACGACAGCGACGAGGTGGCGACCGACGTCACGGGTGTCCTGAGGCGTGTGCGCGGGTTGCGGCCCGACCAGGAGAACGATTTCGAGGTGGTGGCCTCGGAGACCTACGGCGAGCTGGTGGGCAAGGTGACCCAGGCGGTGGCGCTGGTGCTGGTGGTGATGTCGTCGATCGGGTTGATGGTCGGGGGGATCGGCGTGATGAACATCATGCTGATCTCGGTCACCGAGCGGACGCGGGAGATCGGGGTGCGCATGGCCGTGGGGGCGCGGCGGCAGGACGTGCTGCGACAGATCCTGGTGGAGTCGGCTACGTTGACGGGAATCGGGGGCGTGGTGGGAACCGTGCTGGGGTATCTGATGGCCTGGGGGGGGACCAAGGTGCTGGCGTTCCCGTTCGGGTTCAATCCCTTCGTGGCGGTGGGGGCGGTGGCGTTTTCGGCGAGCATAGGGATATTTTTTGGGATGTATCCGGCGAATCGGGCGGCTAAGATGGATCCGATCGAGGCGTTGAGGCATGAATAAGGGAAGCCGCCACGCACGCCGCACCATTCATGCGCAACGCCAGTGCATGGTGCTTCCAAAGTTCCCATGTCCCGACTCGATGGAGTGGTGATCCCCATGAACGACCAGCAGCGTATCTTCCCCGGCCTGCCGGCACGCCTCGTCGGCCTGGAGGATCTGGCCGAGAATCTCTGGTGGTGCTGGCATCCGCGCGCTCGCATGCTCTTCAAGATGCTGGATCGGCAGGCCTGGAAGCAGAGCGGGCACAACCCCGACCGGATGCTGCGCGATCTGTCCGGCGAGGTGTTGTCCGCCGCTGCAGCCGACGCCGAGTACCTGCACCGTTACGATGAAGTCATGTCCGACTTCAACACCCACGTGAGCGGGCAGCATTGCCGTTACCTGGATTACGCGCAGCGGAACCACAGTTTCGCCGTGGCCTACTTCTCGGCGGAATATGGCCTGCATCGTTCGCTGCCCTTCTACGCGGGTGGCCTGGGGTTCCTCGCCGGTGACTATCTGAAGGAGTGCAGCGACCTCTGCATCCCGCTCGTGGCCGTCGGCTTCATGTATCCGGAAGGTTACCTGCGTCAGCGGCTGGGTGAGGATGGCTGGCAGGAGGATCGGGATGAACCTCTCGACCGCGACGCCGCAGCCATCTCACGGGTCATGGGTGGTGACGGAAAACAACTCGTGGTCCGTGTCCCCTTCATGGACCCGGGGGTCCACGTGGCCGTCTGGAAGGTGAAGGTCGGGCAGATACCGCTCTACCTGCTGGACACCGACATTCCGGACAACGATCCCGCCAGCCGCGGGATCTGCGCCCGGCTGTACATCGGCGACGCCGAGCGGCGCCTGCGCCAGGAGCTCGTGCTCGGCCTCGGCGGTGCCGAGGTCCTGCGCGCGCTCGGCACCACGCACTACCTGCTTCATCTGAACGAGGGCCACGCCGCCTTCGCGCTGCTGGAGCGAATCCGCGAGCGCGTGGAGGCCGGAATGCCCTTCGACGAGGCGCGTGAACAGGTCCGCAACACCTCGATCTTCACGACCCATACGCCCGTGCCGGCAGGCCACGACGTGTTCCCGAACGACCTGATGGAGAGCCACTTCCACGCGTACTGGCCGTCGCTGGGTCTCGATCGTGACACCTTCCTGAGGCTGGGCGCACACCCCGACCAGCCGGACGCCGGCTTCAACATGTCCGCCCTCGCCCTGCGGCTCTCGGCGTTCGCCAACGGGGTCAGTCGCCGCCATGGCGAGGTCTCGCGCCAGATGTGGCGGAGCCTGTGGCCCGATCGGCCGGTCGCGAACGTCCCGATCACCCACGTCACCAACGGCGTGCACGTGCCGACCTGGATCGAGCCCAAGATCCAGCTCCTTCTGGACGAGTATCTCGGCGCCGACTGGCTGGACCGGCACGACGCCCCCGAGCTATGGGACGCGCTGGACCGGATCCCGGATGAGGAGCTCTGGCGGACGCACTACTGGCTGAAGATCAAGCTCATCGACGCGATCCGCGAACGCGCCCGGCAGCGCTTGCTCCACGACGGTGCCGGGCCGTCCCTGGTGATGGCGGGCGGCGCGCTGCTGGATCCCTCGGTCCTGACCATCGGCTTCGCCCGCCGCTTCGCCACCTACAAGCGGGCGACCCTGATCTTCCGCGACAGCGAGCGCCTGCAGCGACTGCTGAACGACCGTCGCCGTCCCGTGCAGTTCATCTTCGCCGGCAAGGCCCACCCGGCCGACGACCCGGGCAAGCGGCTCCTGCAGGAGCTCGTAGACATGGCCCGCGCCCCGGCGTTCGGCGGCCGCATCGCCTTCGTCGAGGACTACGGCGAGCAGCTGGCCCAGTATATGGTCCACGGCGTGGACGTGTGGCTGAACAACCCCCTGCCGCCGCTCGAGGCCAGCGGCACCAGCGGCATGAAGGCCGCCATGAACGGGGTGCCCCAGTTGAGCATTCTCGACGGCTGGTGGGAGGAGGGCTACGACGGCGAGAACGGCTGGGCGATCAGGCACGAGGAGAAGGACGGCGATGGCGATCGTCTCGACGCGGAGGAGATCTACCGGACCCTGGAGAGCGACATCGTCCCGCGCTACTATCGCGTCGATGCCGCCGGGGTACCGATCGAATGGGTCAAGACCATGAAGGCCGCGATGCGCGGCGCCGGCGCCCGGTTCTCCGCCCGGCGGATGGTCAGGGAGTACACGGAGAAATTCTATACCATGGCCTTGAAGGAGGTCGCGTCGCTCGAGTAGGGGCTGGCGGGATCGTGTTCGCGGAGGGGATGGCGGTCCAGATCGTCGGGTGCCGACTCCTGGGCCTGCGCCGGCACGCGGGGTGCGGTCCGCACGCTAACCCTCCTCGCAGCTCCTGGCCTCGACCGGCTCGCATATGAGCCCGCGCGGACACGGTCGTACGCGTCTTCCGTAGATCTTGCGGACGAGCCGGCATCCGGACAGGGTGAATTCGTATCCCCACTGGCCGTGTTCGTAATATTCGTGGAACACGATCAGACCGGCATCGGCCAGTTTCATCTCGCACGCTTCGCCCACGGAAATCCTGTCCCACCGGTAGAAGTTCTCGTAGTACTGGCAGAAGAGAGACACGAGACGCGCAGAGAGGCCCGGGATCGGGTCGATCGTGATTCCCGTGGGGTACCGTCCGACCGGATCGCCTTCCCGGCCGGGCGCGTGAGCGTCTGCCGCCCGGCGCAGACATCCGAGCAGGCGTCCGAAAGCGGCCTCGTATCCCTGATCTTCCGTGAAATCGGTACAACGCTTCCTGTTCAGGCATGCAGGCAGCTTGCACGGAGACCTCAGGAGGGGGAGTACCTCCACCTCGCTGTCCACGACATCGGATGCCATGGCCCTCTCGAGCTCGTTCTTCGCCATGTCCGAGGCGACGATTGCCGGAGTCAGGATGACGGCCCAGAATGCGGCAGCGGCGATGCCCTCTCGTATCGTGGCCATGTGAAAGGCTCCGAAGAGGCTCTCCGCCTCGAAGGTCGAGACCTTCGCGCCGGCGTTCTCGAGATCCCGGGTCAGACGACATGCGAACTCCCGGTCGGCGCGTGCGTGGCTCAGGACGAGCGCCGTTGGATACGTACGGACAGGCATGCTGCCACCCCCCTCCTGGGAACAGAGCCTTCTCGCGGACATCACGGATGCTTCTGCATCCGTTTCAAACAGGCCCGATGATGTCACGATGCCGGTCGTCGATGGAGGCCTTCAAGGTGGGGCCGGATGGAGGCCGCGTGGCGGATACGGAGTGGTGTGCGGGGTGGGATCCGGTGGTGTTGCAGGTGGTTCGTCGGGCCAGTCGCGGTCACGGCATCGACCCCCCAGGCGTGCGACCTTCAACGCACCGGTCATGATGACCTCCGCTCCGACAGATCTCCGTCGACATGATAAGATCGATATCGCGATGTGCAAGCCGCGGCGCCGCGGCGGGAATCCATCCCCTGACGCCGCCGACCCGTACGGCGGTAACCGGGCCGACGCATGGCATGTCTTATGCGATGCCGGACACGGCACGGACTATCAACAGCAGCCCATAGAACGACGTGGCAGGATCATCAGCATGACAGCGGATCTTGATCGAGCTGTGCCCGCATCGAAACAATCACCATTACACAAGGAATAAAGGAATGTTGGCACAAATACAGTCCATTCCCGATGAGATCAACACATTGGGTGAATGTCTGTTGGAGGCCAATCAAATTCAGGATGCCCTGGCGCTTTTCGAACTCGCAGCCAGCCACGAACCCGACAATGGCCAATTTGCCAACAATCTGGCTATTGCCCGCTTCCAGTCGGGAGGCTTGACCGGCGCCGTTTCAGGCCTGGAGACCGCACTGCGCTGCGGAGGAGACCGCCGGCTATTTGCTTTGAATTATGCCGACCTGGCCCGCACCCGACCGCGCCTGCTGCGCCGCGGGCTGGAAGTTTGCCGGGACTATCTGGAGCAATGCGGCCAAGACGCCGAAGTGTCGACAGTGGCGAACCTCATCGAGCAAGAAATCGAAACGGCCCACAAGGAGTTTTACGATGCCTTGGCAGCCACGCCGCTGCACGCCAGGTTGAAGGTCAACGGCGCGGCGGAGCCGCAGCATCTCGTCGAGATGGGAGAGAAACTCGCGGATTGCATCCAGGAGAATCTGGAGGGTCTGTCCGAGGCCCGCACCGTGCTGGATTTCGGTGTCGGTCTGGGACGGGTCCTGTGGCCCCTTTCGCAAAGACTGCCCGGGGCGCGGTTCATCGGTTTCGATGTGGATCCCATGATGTTGGCCAGCCTGGCCGGTGTCGATGCCCTGTCAGACACCGAATACGTCTACACCACCCACGACATTCCCGACAACAGTGTCGACGCGGCCTATGTGATTTCGGTGTTCACCCATCTTGCCCGCACCACCGACTACTGGCTGTGGGAATTGAACCGGGTCCTGGCGCCGGGAGGTCGTGCCTTCATCACCTACCACGACGAGACGCTCTACGATGAACTCCGTAAACGAGTCGGCGGAACGCTTACCTTCACCGGGCGCACGACCGTGGGGCGTTGTACCGAAGGTTCCACGAACATGGGGACTTACTATGAAACCAGGGAATGGGAGCGTACGGTGGGCCGTTTCTTCAAGATCATTCGCACCGTGCCGCGCGGACTGGGCGGGCATCAATCCTTTTCGGTGCTGGAAAAGGGCGAGGCGAGGGTCGACTCGCTGGACATCCACCGGATCTACATGAGGGACCTGGAAACGGAGTTGTACAGGATGCGGGACGAGGCCGGCCTCGAAATCTGACTTACATCTCGACCTTCAGCACACGCTTGAATAACAGCCCGCCGACGACCGACAACAGGAAGAACCCCCACAGCCACACGGGCAACCCGGCCCAGTCGTCGTCCCGCCGCGGCAGCTCCACGCGGATCGCCGCCAGCGGCGCGCCGTCGGGCAGGGGGATCTCGGTAGGATTGAGCAGAAGGTGATGCCAGCCGCCGCGCTCGCGCGCACCGGCCAGCCGATCCCGATCGCCGGCCGGCGCCAGGAGCTTGGCCCAGCGCGTCGCGCCGTCGGTCACCGTCACTTCCCGGGGCGTATCGGCCGTGGCGCGCACGCGCCACCAGACCTCGCGGTTCGCCCGGTCCACGAGCGGGCCGGCTTCCACGTCGAGACCCGTCTCCGCCTCCAGCGCCAGCCGCGACAGGACATCCTCCTGCCCCTCGACCACCCGGGCGCTGACCAGCGTCGTCTCTCCCTCACGCAACCCCCGCCGCTGGTACCGGGCATCCAGCTGCACCACGATCACCAGCACCGCCGGCAGCAGGACCAGCAGCGCCGGCAGCGAGGTCGACAGGTACCGCATATTGGCCTTGAACAGATCCCACTGGATACGCATCAGGATCCCGAGGTGATCCTGGTAGAGCCCCATCTCGTACAGATGCCCGGTCAAACGCCGCCGCCGCTCCGATAACGCCGTCTGGTTGGTCGTCACCTTGAACAGCCACAGCAGCAGCACGCCGGCGAGAGCCGAGACGACGGCCAATGCCGGCCAGCCCGCGGTGCCGAAAGGCCGCAGCAGCAGGTCGAACAGTCCGGTGAGAGTTTTGGCCAGCCAGTCCACGATCATTCCCTACGAGATGTACCCCAGCCCCTGCATCCGCTTGCGGATCTCATCCTCCGAATCCCCGCCCTCCTCGAACTTCGCGACCTCGCGCTCGAGCACGTGTTTGACGAACTCCTCGGGCGACGCGTAGCCGGCGATGCCGGCGTACTTGCGGATCTTCTCCATCAGTTCCCTGTCGATCTTCAATCTGGGCCCAAACATCTCATTCTCCTTCGAATATCGGACGGCCGACCATCTCCGGCAGCGGTTCGAGCCCGAACAGCGACAGGAAGGTCGGCGCCAGGTCCAGCAGTTCCGGGTCGTCCTTGGTGATTCTGCGGTTGGTGACGATGACGCCGGGCACCTCGTCGGCGGCCATGCAGTGGTCGCCGCTCCACTTCATCATGTTGTCCGCGAAGACCGTCCCGGGGACCTCGCCCAGGGCCGACTCGTTCGACCCCCGGAAGCCGGCGTAGTAACCCAGGATGATGTCCGGCGCGCTGGCCGTCTGCGGCCCGGAATAGATCTCGTCGGTGCGGTAGGCGTACTTGATCGCGCGCTTGCCCGTCAAGGGATCCGTCACCGCCTCGAGCTTCTCCTCCAGCTCCCGCAGCAGCTCCTCGCGTTCCCGCCGGGGGTCGACCGTGCCGCGCCTCTCCCGTCCCCGCAGGTTCAGGTACAGCCCGTTGATACCGATGGCGTAGGCCCGCGTGCGGCGCCAGTCGATGCCGGCCAGGTACTCCACCTCGGACGGGTCCACCCCGGTGCGCAGGTTCAGGTAACCGTTGTCCAGCAGCCAGCGGTTGACGTGGAAGGAGCGGTGGTACGGCGCGAAGCCGTGGTCGCTGATCGCCAGGACCAGGGTGCGGTCGTCCACGTGTTCCAGCGCCAGGCCCAGGGCCGCGTCGCAGGCCTGGTAGACCTCGCGGATGCGGTGCTCGTGGCGCTCGGCCTCGGCGTCGTGCATGGGCGAGTCGGGATCCATGTTGCGCCAGAAGGTGTGGCAGGTCTGGTCGGGGCTGTTGTAGTAGAAGAACAGCAGGCCGCTGTCCAGCGCGGCGAACCGCTCCAGCTCGTGGGCGAACTGGGCGGTGCGCTCCGCCAGCACCTCCGAGGACTGGGACACGTAGTCGTCGTCGCCGAAGACGCGCTCCTCGAGGGCCTTGGTGTCGTCGGGCAGTCCCTGCGTGTAGTAGGGGCCCAGCGCGCGGGCCAGATCGCGGCTGTAGTGTCCGGGCGTGCTGATGGGCATCTCCGGGTTCGCCGGGTCGATGTTGATGGGCGTGACGTAGAGGCGCAACGCCGGCGATGTCTCCATCAGGTAGAAGCGGCACACGCCCGAGACCGATTTCAACAGGGGCACCAGCTCGAAGTCCAGCGTCAGCCACGCGCTCCACTCGCCCTCGCGGAGCAGGAAACGCGTGCCCTGCACCTCGCAGAGGGCCTCGCCCCTTTGGCGGTCCAGCACGACGGAAAACGGGATCGTGGTCTCGGGATCGCCCGCGCGGTAGCTGTTCACCGGCCCGAAGAGCTCCGTCTCCACGCGCCCGCGTCGCACGAGGACCGGCACCACGCGGCCGCCCGACAGTTCCGTCTCGCCGGTCGGCGCGTCCGTGTAGTAGGTGAAGATGCCGTAGGTGCCCAGGATGTCCGGCGTCCCCATGCCGGACAGGGAATGCACCTCGCAGTCCACCGGCGGGAAGTTCGAGGGCACCTTGAATATCGTCACATCGATGCCCGCTTCGGCCAGCGGCTCCCAGAACGCGAGGCCCTGGCGCAGGTTAAGCACCTCGCCGCTGCCGCGCGGCAGCTTCCAGCCGCCCACCTTCCACCAGCGCTGCGGCGCCATGGCCTGGGCCGCGGACAGGTACGGCATCAGGGTCTCCGGATCGCGGTGGATGAAGTCGAAGATCCCGTGGCCGCCGGGATTCATGCCCGTGATGAAGTTCGACCAGGCCACCGGGGACTGGGGCGGGATGGCCGTGCCGAGGGTCTTGTAGTCGCCCTCGGCGATGAGCCGGTCGAAATTGGGCATTACGCCCTCGGCGCGGTAGCGATCGAGCAGCTTCGGGTCCATCCCGTCGAAGCCTATGCAGAGAACCTTGGGCGCGGCGCCGTAGACCATGCCGGCCAGCGCCAGGATCGCCAGCAGCGGGACCGTCACGCGGGCCTTCACTTTTCACCTCCGGTCGGCAGCAGGCTGCGTCCGCTCATCCAGGCCGGCCGGGAGACCCCGAAGAGGTCCAGGATGGTCGGCGCCAGGTCGAGCAACGACGGCCGCGTCTCGGCGAACGGCAGCGACGAGAAGAGGATGCCCGGCACCAGGCGCGGATCGACGCAGTGGTCGCCCGACCAGCTGCGCGTGTTGTCCTCGAAGACGCGGGCGGAGACCCGCCCCACGGCGGCGTCCCACCCCGTGCGCCACCCGATCTTGAAGCCGATCACGATGTCCGGTCCGTTCTCGACGTAGGGGCCGTGGTAGCAGTCTCGACCGTCCTGCACGTCGTTGACGCAGGGCGTGTCGAGGTCGTCGTCGCGCAGCTCGCGCAGCGCGGAAACGAGTTCCGCGCGCAGCGCGTCGGCCTCTGCGGGCGTCACGATGCCGGAATGCTCCCGGCCCTTCAGGTTCAGGTAGAAGCCGCCGAGCCCGTTGGCGTAGGCGCGCGTGCGCGCCCAATCGATCCGCGTCGGCTCGACGGTGGCGCCGTCGGGCACCGGCGGCGGCGTTCCTTCGGCCGGATCGTCCTGAAGGTACAGGTACCCGTTCTCCCGCAGCCAGGTGTTGAGGTTCACGCCGCGGCGGAAGGGTTTGAAGCCGTGGTCCGAGATGACGAACAGCACGTCTCCCTTTTTCAGCTTGTCCAGCGTCCGGCCCACCAGCGCGTCGGCCCGGTCGTAGAGCTCGCGGATGGCGTGGCGATGCCTCTCGGTGTCCTTGCCGGCGTTGGCCGGGTGGTCGTCGTCGAGGTAGCGGAAGAACATGTGCTGGATGCGGTCGGTGGCGTCGAAGACCACCGAGATCGAACCGCTGGGCTGGCGGTCGAGCACGTGGAAGAACTGGCGTTCGCGTTCGGCGTGGATCTCCCAGGCCTGGTCCAGGAAACCCTGTTCGTCGAGCACCCGCTCGTTCAGGGCCCAGGTGTCCTCCGCCAGTCCCAGCGTGGCGAACGAGCCGTGCAGCTTGGCCAGGGCGATGGCGTAATGGGGCGGGTGGGAGATGGACATGGCCGGGCTCTCGGGGTCCAGGTGGACCGGCGTCACGTAGAACGAGAACGGCGTCTCGAAGCTGGTCACCCTGAACTTGCAGATGCCCTTGGCCGTCACGCCCGGGCCGCCGCTGAACCTGATCCGGATCCAGGGGGAGTTCACGTCGGGGCCGAGGGAGAAGGTCTGACCGTCCACGGCGAAGGTGGCGCGCCTGGCGGCGCTGTCCACGGTGGCCTTGATCGACAGGCTCATCCGGCCGCCGGCGGGGTGGTCCGGTCCTACCAGCGTGCCTTCATAGGCGGCGCCGTTGCGGGTCAGCCGGTTGCGCACGCCCCCGATCGTCTCCTCGTCGGAGACCGGCGCCACGCCGGCGGCGGCGCCGTCGCCGGGATCGGCGCTGAACCAGCTGAAGGTGCCCTGGGTGCCGCGCAGGTCGGGCACGCACATGGCCGACAGCATCTGGCCGTCCACCTTCTCGGGCGGGAAGGTGATGGGCACGCGCAGCACCGTCGCCTTCACGCCGTTCTCGCCGAGCACCTGCCAGAAGGCCTTGCTGCGCCTGAGTAATTCTATGTGCGGCTTGCCCACGGGGATGCGCCAGGGGCCGATGCGCAGCAGGCGCCCGCCGCCGCTGATCTTCGTCGACGAGAGCACCGGCAGGTAGGAGCGCAGGTCGCGGTTGAGGAAGTCGAAGATGTTGTGGCGGCCGGCGTCGACGCCCGTGGCGAAACCCGACCAGGCCACCGGCGACATGGCCGGCGTGGTGGTGGCCAGGGGACGGAAGCCCCCCCGTGCGCGCAAACTGCGGAAGTTGGGCAGGCGCCCCTCGCGCAGGCCCTCCTTGACCAGGCCCGGATCGAGCCCGTCCAGTCCGAGCACGATCACGCGGCGGACGCGGGCGCGGCTCAGGCGCCGGCGGCTGCGCAGGACGCGCACCAGGGTGCGCAGGGGCCACAGCAGCAGGGCGCCGCAGGCGACCAGGATGCCCGCCAGGCCGAAGAGCAGCGAACCGCCCAGGGCGAAGCCGGCGCCGGGGCCGATGTACGCCAGCGCGGGGGAGGCCCAGCCCAGCAGACAGACGGCACACAACGACGCGACCGCGGTCCGGTCGCGAGAGCTCGTCTTGTTAATGGAGTACCGATGGTCTAGCATGCTGATTCGGCTGCAGAATCCCTGGCTGCGGGTGATGGATGCCGATCGGAGCCCGAGCTCTAATGATAGGTCCTGCGGATGATGTCTGCACCTTTCTTTTTCGCCGCCAAGACCCGAGAAGGATGTGAGTTGCGCGACAGAATACACATGCTGCCGCTGGTGTTTTCGCTGCTGCTGATGGCCGGCCTGATGCTGATCCAGGGCGACTGTATCCAGGAGGACGCCTTCATCTCGTTCCGCTACGCGGCCAATCTCCTGGACGGCCACGGCTTGACCTACAATCCCGGCGAGAGGGTCGAGGGCTACACGAACTTCCTGTGGACAGTGATGCTGGCCGGCGCCATGGCCCTGGGCGCGGATCCCGCCGCGGCGGCCCGCACGATGGGATTCGTCGCCGCCCTGGTCCTGTGCGGCGTCGTGATCCGGACGGCGCGGCTGGCCCGTCCCGGCAACCGGTGGGCGGGCCTGGTCGCCGTCGCCCTGCTGGCCGGCACGCCGGGTTTCGCCGCCGAGGCCGTGCAGGGGCTGGAGACCGTCTGGTTCGCCCTGCTGGTCACCGTGGGCGTCGTGACGGCCGTCCGGGCGCTGGAGTGCCGGGTCCCCCGGCGCGCGGCCGGGTTGTCGGCGTGGTCCGCGCTGGCGCTGATCCTGGCGGCGTTGACGCGTCCCGAGGGCGTGGGCGTCCTGCTGCTCGTCGTCGCCGGCGCCTGGTACGTCTCGCGACGCGGCGCCACTCCGTGCCGTCGCTGGCTCGCGATCGCGGCCGGCGCCTTCGTCCTCGTCTATCTGCCCTACTGGTGGCTGCGTTTCGACTACTACGGGTACCCCCTGCCCAACACCTTCTACGCCAAGACCGGCGGCGGTCTGCACCACCTGCTGCGCGGCCTCGCCTACCTGGGGCGCTTCCTGCTGCACCATCCGGCGGTGGCCGCGCTGAGCCTGGCCGCGGCGCCCTCCCTGCGCGCCCTGCGAGAGCGTGATGTGCGGCCGGCGATCGCGGTGCCCTGCTTCGTCACCTGCGGGTACCTGATCTACGTGGCCCTGGTGGGCGGTGATTTCAAGGAGACCTGGCGGTTCGTGCTGCCCGTGCTGCCGCTGTGGGCCCTCGTGCTGGACGCCTGGGCGGTGGGGGCCGTCGCGCGCCGCGGTCCCGCGTCGTCCCGCGTCGCGTGGGGTCTCGTGGCGGTCGCCATGTTTAACGCGTTGCCGTCGACGCCGGGCACCCTGCGCTGGTCCCGCCACCGCGTGCGCGACCTGGAGCGCCGCACCGTCTGCGGCGAATGGCTGCGGGACAACGCGCCGCCCGGCGTCACGCTGGCCATCCATTCGGCCGGCATCGTCCCGTTCGTCAGCGGTCTGCGGACGATCGACATGTGGGGCCTGAACGACCTGCACATCGCGCACCGCCGCATGCCCGGCATGGGCCGGACGCGCCCCGCCGGACACGAGAAGTCGGACTACGGTTACGTCTTCGGTCTCGGACCCACTTACATCCTGCCCCGCGGCTGGGCGATGGTCACCGACGCGCCGTACCGCGGCCTGAAGGGCGCCATGTTCCCGGGGGTGGACGCGTGGGTCGAGTACGGGGAGAGATACCGGGAGCGACACGTGCCCCTGCCGCCGGCGCCGGGCGAGGCGGCGCCGCGCTATTTCAATTTCGTCGAACTTTCGTCCTCGAGCGAATAGGCGATGATCGCGCCCGCGACCTGGATGGGCTGCTCCAGCATCACGAAGTGACCAGTCTGCGGCATCAACTTGTAGCCGATCGTCTGCGCGTTGGCGTAGCCGATGCTGTCAAGATGCTCCAGGGGGTCCTCGTACGGGGGGAACATGGTGGCGCTGCCGATGACCAGGATCGGCACCGTCTGGTACGCCAGCTCCTCCCGCAGGTCGAAATCGAAGCTGCTCATCAGCAGCTGGGTGAAGCTCACGCGGTCCGTGCGCAGGGCCTGGTCGACGATCAGGTCCGTGATCTCCGCGTCCGGGCTGAGTTGCAGGAAATAGTCGGCCACGAACCGGTCGTAGTCGTTCAACAGCCTGTCCGTCACGTCGACCTTCTGCTCGGTCGTGGCCAGTTGCACCGGTGCCGCGTCGATGATGATCAGGCGCCGCACGTCGTCGGTGAATCTGAAGGCGTAGTTCATGGCGATCATGCCGCCGATGCCGTGACCGACCAGGATCGGCCGGTCGAGGCCGTTGTCCTCGATGAAGCGGGCCAGGTCCCGGCTGGCGGTTTCGATGGTCAGGTTCGGCACGGGCGCCGTATGTCCGTGGCCGGGCAGCTCGTAGATCGTCAGATTGAAGCCCGATTCGAGGAAGGGCGTGAGCTTCTGCCAGGCCTCGGCGCTGGAGCCCAGGCCGTGGATCAGCACCATGTCGTAGCCGGATATGGATTCCGAACCGCTCCGCCGCGGGGACCGGGGCTCCGCGCCGGGTGAGCTGCAGGCTTGCGCGGCCAGGACCAGGCAGACGATCGTCGGCAGGGCAGTGCGTATCTTCACGTCGTTTCCCCCCCGAGGCTGAAAATGTCGCCGTCCACGGCCGCGACGACGTCGCCCGCGAAACCGTCGCCCACCAGGCGCGGCAGATCCAGTTCCGCCGCGGCCGGATAGATGTGGGTCAGTACGACGCGGTGCGGCGCGGCCCGGACACACAGTTCCGCGAGGCGCGCAGGCGTCATGTGCCCGTCCACGCCGTATTCGTCCGGCATCGAGCATTCGACGACCAGCAGATCGGCTCCCGCGGCCGCCTCGGCCAGCCGGCCGCAGGGCCCGGTGTCCCCGGAAAAGACCAGGCTGTTCCCCTGTCCGTCACGGACGCGGAAACCCAGGTTCTCCGAGCTGAAGCGGTCCTCGAAGTGCTCGACCGCGAAGGCGCTAACCGCCGGGCCCGCGGTGTCGCCGCCGGCGACCCAGCCGCCAGCGCGCGTCGTCGGCGTGACGGCGTCGCCCGAGCCGATCTCCAGGACCTCGACGGTGCGGCAGCGGGGAACGACCCAGTCGCCGTAGAGCTCCCCGAGGCGATCCAGGTAGCCGGCGAGTCCCCGGGGGCCGATCAGCTGCAGGGGGCGCGTGTTGCACAGGACTTCCGAGCGCATGGCGAAGAGCAGCGCCGCCAGGTCGGAGCAATGATCCAGGTGGAGATGGGTGAACAGCACGGTGTCGATCTCGTCGAGGCCGTCCGGGCCGTGCGGCGACGCGACCAGCCTCACGAGCGCGCCGGGACCCGGATCGAGCAGGACCGTCCGGTCGTCCACGCTCAGCCAGTACGCCGCCGGTCCCCGCACGGGTGTGGGTATGGCGCCTCCGGCGCCCAGGATCAAAACGCTTATCATGATGTACAAGCAACAATAGCCGCCGGAATGAGTCAAGGCGCGAACCTGGACACCTGCTCCGGCGAACACTATCATGACCTGTCGAATCGATGAGTCCGGCGCGACGCCGGATTTCGGGAAAGGAAAGGCATGATCCCGCGAATTCGCATCGTTGCCGCGCTGGCGTTGCTGCTGTCGGTCGTCCTGATACCGGCCGCCGCGGCCCAGGAGAGCACGACGCCTCCCGATTCGGCCGGGGAAATCCTCTCCAGCGGCATGAGCGCCGAGGAGAAGATCGGCGCCATCAACCGGTTGATCCTGCTCAATCCGCGGAATTCCGATCTGTACAACAATCTAGGCGTCATCTACGCGGAGCGGCAGGAGTGGCTGCTCGCGCGTGACGCCTTCATCGCCGCCGTCCAGTGCGACCCGCGTCAGCCCGCGGCCCACAAGAATCTGGGCATGGTCATGGTCAAGCTGGAACAACACGACACCGCCGTGGCCGAGTTCGAAGCCTATCAGCGTCTCTCCGCCGACGGCGGGCGCAACGCCTACAAGATGATCGGCGACGCCCGGCGCGACGCCGGCGACGCGCAAGCAGCGCGGCAGGCCTACGAGGACGGTCTGCGCGCCTACGGCGACGCCTTCGGTCCCGGCTCGGCCGAGCTGGTGATGGCCCAGGCGGTGATCCTGGAGGAGAGCGGGGACACGGCGGCCTACGAGTCACTGCTGCGCGAGTACGCCGGGCCGGCGCGGGACTACCTGGCGACGGCGGGCGGTGAGCCGACCGACCCGGCCGGCCGGGCGTCGCTGGCAATCACCTCGCGGCTCCTGAAGATCATCGTGGACAACGCCGGGCTGATGACCGAGTCCGGGCTCCATGCCCAGGCCGCGGCCGCCTACGAGCAGGCCATGGAGATCGCCCCCGACAGGGAAGAGCTGCTGCCCCTGGCCGCCTTCGCCTGGTTCGAGGCGGGCGAAACCATGAAGGCCAAGGTGCTGGCGCGCCGCGCCACCCTGGAAAGCCCGGAGCGTCCGGGCGGCTGGAAAGCCCGCGGGCGCATCGCCGAGGCCGAGAATCGCCCTCAGGACGCCATCGCCGCCTACCGCAGGGCCTGGGATCTCGACCCCGCCCAGAACGACGTGGCGGCCAGGATCGGCTCGCTGTACCTCTCCCTGGGCGACAACACCAACGCCCGCAAGTTCATGGGCGCGGTGGCCTCCGATCCCGATGCGCCGCCGGAGATCCTCTACAACTACGCCCTCAGCCTGCAGAGGGAGGGCGATCACGAACTGGCGCTCCGTCCGTTGCGCAGGGTGGTCGAGTATGCGCCGGACATGGAGTCCGCCTGGCGGGCGCTGGCCTCGTCCCTGCGGCACACGCAGAGGTTCACCGAGGCGGCCGGGGCCTACGGCACCGCCTTCGCGCTGGCCGGGGATCCCAAGCTGGCCTTCCAGCAGGGATACTGCCTCCAGCGGTGCGATCGTCCCCTCGATGCGGCGGAGGCCTACCGACGCGCCCTGGCGCTGGACCCCGCAGACACCAAATCGCGCTACAATCTCGGGTTGGCCCTGATCTCCGCCGGCGAATACGCGGAGGCCCTGGAAGCGTTTCGAGCCCTCGGCGAGCTGGAGACCGACTCGTACCGGGTTCACTTCAACACCGGCGTATGCCAGCAGAACCTGGGCCGGCACGAAGAGGCGTTGATCGCCTACGAGGCGGCCCTGGAGATCGACGAGACGTCCGCGGTCTGGAACAACATGGGGTTGGTATACGACGCCATCGGCGATAAGGTCGAGGCCAAGCAGTGCTACGCGGAAGGCAAGCGCCTGGAGACGGAGGGCAAATGATGTTCGGGAAGTCGCATCCGGTCGTGTTTCTGCTGTTCATGATCCTCGTCCCCCTCCTGGCCGCGCCGGCGACCGGGGCGGAGGAGCATGCCTCCACGCTGCCCGTCCTGACACGGGACGGCCCCTATCCCCGCATCTCGCCCGAGCAACTGGCGGAGTCGGGGTTTCCCGACCACAAGCACGCCTTCTTCTGGCCGGACTGGGAGCCGCTGCGGGACGAGGACGGCAAGCCCTACGGCATGGGTTCGGTCTGCAAGGGCATGGTCTGGCAGGACCGCGCGGACGTGATCTCCGAATCCGGCCTGATGATCCTCGGCCTCGTGAAGCTCGAATACCACGCCGGCAACAAGCGGTGCGTGGTGGCGCCGTTCGTGGAGATCTGCGAGATGGCCTTGCGGGACGTCTCCGACCTGCTGGACCTGACGGCCACGGACACCCTCCGCATCGTCAACACCAACATGATCGACGCGTACACTTCGCGCACCGGCCAGGGCACCTGGCGCATGTACAAGCGTGCGGGCGATCTCTGCATCGTGCAGCCCATTCCCATCCTGGTGGCGCGCACGCTGGCCGGACACGCCGCCTACGACCTCGTGGCCGCCTGGCTGCTCGACGAGAACGGATGCGACGCCCTGCCCCCCTGGCTGCGCCAGGGCCTGGCGGCCTACGTGGCGGAAATGGGCACGCATCTGAACAACTACATGCTCCAGTTCCGCGCCGAAGGGGACATCCTGCTCACGCCCGCGGAAACCGATGAGCTGTTCTCGGCCCCCCCCCTCAGCGACTCCGCCCAGGACCGGAAGATGTTCCGCATGGCGCGCTACGCGGCCTTCCTCATGGCCTGGCGCCTGATCGAGGAGCGGGGCGGCATGGCGTCGATGCGCGCGTTCCTGAGCGCGGTCCGCGACGGGCGCGATCCCGACGAGGCCTGCGCGGAGATCTACGGAACGGACCTGTACGCCCTGGCCACGGCCCTGGATCCCACGGTTCTGGGTGAACCGCAGGGGGAGTCCTTCCAGACGCGCAGGCCCCACATCCCGCTGGCGCCGACGGCCGGGGAATGACCGAGGAAGGATCGACAGCCCCATGAGCGAGCAGAAGGAGATCCGCGTCCGCTTCGCGCCCAGTCCCACGGGATACCTGCACGTGGGCGGTGCCCGCACCGCCCTGTTCAACTGGCTGTACGCCCGCAAGACCGGCGGCAAGTTCGTCCTGCGCATCGAGGACACCGACCGCGAACGGAGCACCGAGGAGGCCTACGCCGCCATCCTGCGCGGCATGGAGTGGCTGGGGCTGGACTGGGACGAGGGACCGGGCGTCGGCGGCGATCACGGGCCCTACCTGCAGTCGGAGCGTCTGGACCTCTACCGCGAGACCGCGGCGACGCTGCGCGACACGGGCGTCGTCTATCCCTGCTACTGCACCACCGAGGAGATCCAGGCCCGCAACGTGGCGAGGGGGGAGGAGACCAGCGCCGGCTACGACGGTTTCTGCCGCGAATTGACCGGCGGGCAGCGAAGCGGTTTCGAGGCGGCGGGGCGCGCGCCGAGCTGGCGCCTGCGCACGCCGGACGACGGCGTCACCTTCTGGTACGACATCGTCTACGACAGGCGCGAGTTCCCCAACGCGTCGTTGACCGACCGCGTGGTCGTCAAGCAGGACGGCTATCCGACCTACAACTTCGCCGTGGTGGCCGACGACCACCTGATGGGCATCTCCCACTGCCTGCGCGGCGACGACCACGTGAGCAACACGCCTTTCCAGCTCCAGGTCTACGCCGCGCTCGGCTGGGACGCGCCCAAATTCGGTCACATGCCCATGATCCTCGGTCCCGACCGCAAGCGTCTGAGCAAGCGCCACGGCGCCACCAGCGTGGAGGAGTTCGCGCACCAGGGCATCCTGCCCGACGCCATGATCAACTACCTGGCCCTGCTGGGCTGGTCGCCCGGCGGCGCGGGGGACGAGGTCCTGTCCCGCAGCGAACTCATCAAGAAGTTCAGCCTGAAGAAGGTCAACAGCTCCCCCGCCGGCTTCGACTACGACAAGCTCAACCACATCAACGCCCAGCACCTCAAGAGGCTCGATCCGCCGCAGCGGCTCGCGTTGACCCTGCCCCTGCTCGAAGAGCGCGGCTGGACGGTCGATCCGGCCTGGCACGTGCCCGCGCCGGACACCCGGGGCTACCTGAACCTGGTCCTGAAGACCCTCGGCGGGCGCTTCAGCAACCTGCTGCGCGTGCCAGAGCAGATCGGCTTCTTCTTCGCCGAGGATTATCCCCTGGACCCGGAGGCGGTCGCGCAGCATCTGCACACCGATGCGGCCCGCGACCGGCTGGGCAAACTGGCCGGCGCCTGCGCGCGGGACCTGTCGTCGGACAGGCCCGTCCCGCAGGAGGATTTCGAGCGGGTGGTCCGCGCCACGGCGGAGTCCTCGGCCCTGGAGGCGGGCGATCTGATCCATCCCTGCCGCGTGGCCCTGACCGGTCAGACGCGCAGCGCCGGGATCTTCGAAGTCATGTGGCTGATAGGGGCTCCACGCGTCATCGCGCGCCTGCGCCGCGCCGCCGGCGCCGGCTGACGCACGCGTCCCGGACCCTGAACCGGGAGTCGAATCCTGTACCTGCGCATCCTCATCAGGTATCTGCTGGTCTGGGCCGTCAACGCGGCCTCGCTGGCGCTGGTGACCCTGATCCTGCCCGGCTTCTGGTTCGACACCGCCCTGCCCTACTGGTGGCGCGCGCCGTTGCTCCTGCCCGTCGAGTTCGCCCTGCTGATCCTCACGGTGCGGCCCCTGCTGGTCCTGGCCACCCTGCCCCTGAACGCCCTGACGCAGGGCTTGCCCACGCTCTTCATCAACGCCGGCGTGATCCAGCTCACGGCGGCCATCGAGCCGGCCTTCCACATCGAGGGCTGGTGGCACGCGCTGTTCGGCGTCGCCATGATCACCGTCATCAACACCAGCCTCACCTCCTGGCTCGGCATCGACGAGATCTACCCGCTCTTCCAGACGATCCTGCGCCGCCTGGGCATGCGCTACGGCCCCCGCGCGCGCCCCGGTCAGCGGCGCGGCCTGCTGATCCTGCAGATCGACGGTCTGTCCTGGCGCAGCCTCATGCGCGCGGTGCGCCGGGGTCGCATGCCGGCGGTCTCGGCGTTGCTCGCCCTGGGTTCGCACCGCCTGTATCGCTGGCAGTCGGGCATCCCGTCCAACACGCCGGCCGTGCAGGGCGGGCTCTTCTACGGCACCCGTTCGGGCGTGCCCGGCTACCGCTGGTACGACCGCGCCCGGGACAGGGTGATGGTGGCCAGCCGGCCGGCCGACCTGCGCGACGCCGAGGCCGCCG